>CAYOIG010000103.1:0-8821 GCA_964403915.1 uncultured Myxococcaceae bacterium | reverse complement strand
CACGCGCTTCTCGAGGTAGCGCTCGACGTCGCCGAGGGTGCGCAGGCGCTCGACGTCCTCGTCGGGGACCTGCAGATCGAAGCTCTCCTCGAAGGCCATCACCAGCTCCACGACATCGAGGGAGTCGGCGCCGAGGTCGTTTTGCAGATCGGCCTCGGGCATCAGCTCGCTCTCGTCGACGCCGAGATGCCGGAAGAGAATCTGGTGGATGCGTTCGCGAACGTTCGACGCCATGGGGGGGCCTCCGCTGGCAGTCCATCGGCGCGGGCTCCGCGCCGCTTGACCTCGTTCGGAAGGATGAAAAATGACCCTGAGTCAGTAAACGAGACAGAGGATTCCGAAGCCGCGGGGCGCTGTCAAGATGCGGCTGAAGCCGGCGCAGCCAGGCCGCAGAGCACGATGTCGATGGCGTCGTCGAAGACGCGATCGAGCGGCCGCCGCCGCAGGCGCCGGCGCGAGGGGGCGTGCTCGCTCTGGATCAGACCGTTGGCGAGCGTCCACAGGATGTTGGCCACCTCCCAAGGATCGCAGTCGCGGAAGCAGCCGTCCTGCACACCGCCTGCGATGACGTCGGCGAGGATGCGCAGGCACTCCTCCCACAGCTTCGTCACCTCTTCGACCACGCCGGGCGGGATCTCTCCGATCACGGCCTGGTTCTCGAGCGCCCAGAAGATCGGGAAGTACTCGCGGTTGCGAATCCAGTGATCGAAGTAGAAGCGCGCGGTTCGGCGAACCTGCTCCGGCGGGGAGACGCCGCCGGTTACGGTGGCGCGAAGACGATCCTCGAAGAGGCGGCCGTCCTGCGAGAGCACGGCGACGTAGAGATCCGCCTTGCTCTCGAAGTAGCGATAGAGCGTTCCCTTCGCGACCTCCGCGCGCTCCGCCACCTCGTCGAGGTTTGCCGCCATGAAGCCGTCGCGAAAGAATACGACGCGAGCCGACTCGAGGATGCTCGCGCGGCAGAGCGCCTTCTTCTCCGAACGCCGCGGCCGCGGCCCCGCCTCGGGCCGACGTCGAACGGGCGGCCGTCCGCCGGCGCCCCCCGCGCTCACGTCTTCTCCGCCCGCGCATAGCGCGCAGCGAGCTCCACGTAGTGTCGCGCCTGATCGCGATGGCCCGCTCGCTCTCCGGCGTCGAGCATGCGCACCACCCGCGCGGGCGTGCCCATCACCACGGCGCCCGCCGGCACCTTCATGCCGGGCGGCACCACCGCGCCCGCACCGACCAGCGCCTCCTCGCCCACTTCGGCCCCGTCGAGAACGATGGCGCCGATGCCGATGAGCGCACCGTCTCCGACACGGCAACCGTGGACGGTGGCGTGGTGGCCGACGGTGACCTCGTCACCGATCAGCGCCGCGAAGCGCTCGCGCGTCACGTGCACGACACACAGGTCTTGCAGGTTCGTGCCGGCCCCGATCCGCACCTGGTTCACGTCGCCGCGCACCACGGCGCCGAACCAGAGGCTCGAGCGCGGGCCCACGTGAACGTCACCGATCACGCTCGCGGTCGGCGCAACCCACGCCTCCCGATCGATGGACGGCGCGATCTCTCCGAAGCGCGAGCGCATTGGGCCCATTTCTTCGCGCCCGGGCTCCTCTCAGCCCCCGACCTCGTCGCTGCCCTCGTAGCGATACGGGGCGAAGAGGTCCGTGCCGAGGTAGCGCTCGCCGAAGCTCGGGATGATCGCGACGATGAGCTTCTTCTGATTGCCGGGCCGCTTCGCGTAGTCGATCGCGGCCGCGACCGCCGCACCGGACGAGATGCCGCACAGCAGCCCCTCTTCCTTCGCGAGCCGGCGCGCCATCTCGAAGGCCGCATCGTTCGAGACCGTGATCACGTGGTCGACGAGCTTGCGGTCGAGGATGTCGGGCACGAAGCCCGCGCCGATGCCCTGGATCTTGTGCGGCCCGGGGGCGCCGCCCGAGAGCACCGGGCTGGCCTCGGGCTCGACGGCCACCGCCTCGAAGGAGGGCCGGCGCGCCTTGATGACCTGCGCCACGCCCGTGATCGTGCCGCCCGTGCCGACGCCCGAGATCAGCGCGTCGACCTTGCCGTCGGTGTCACGCCAGATCTCTTCGGCCGTCGTCGTGCGGTGGATCTCGGGGTTCGCAGGGTTGCGGAATTGCTGCAGGATGAAGGAGTTCGGAATCTCCGCCGCGAGCTGATTCGCCTTCTCGATGGCGCCGCGCATGCCCTTGGGCCCTTCCGTCAGCACCAGCTTCGCGCCGAAGGCCCGCAGCACCACACGCCGCTCGGGGCTCATGGTCTCCGGCATGACGAGGATGCAGGTGTAGCCACGAACGGCCGCGACGAAGGCCATGGCGATGCCGGTGTTTCCGCTGGTGGGCTCGATCAGCACGGTCTTGCCGCGCTGGATCTGCCCCGCGCGTTCGGCCGAGTCGATCATCGAGAGGCCGATGCGGTCCTTCACGCTGTTGGCCGGGTTCTGGCCTTCGAGCTTGGCGACGATCTCTGCGTCCACCCCTGCGGTCACGCGGTTCAGGCGCACCAGGGGCGTGTTGCCGATCAGCTCCGTGACGTCGCGCGCGATCTTCATGGGGGCCTCCTCGCTGGGAGCCAAGCTAGCGCGGCGGGCAGGCCAGTGTCATGCAGATTCTGGCGTTGCGGCCAGCAGCTCCTCCAGCACGACCGTGGCATAGCTTCCGGCGGGCAGCGTGAAGCGCAGACGCAGGGCGTCGCCTTCGCGCGCCGCGCTCGCCTCGCCCGGAAGCATGCGCAGCGCCCGCCGGCTCCCGCGCAGCCGGAGGCCCGGGACGCTCGGCAGGGGCGCCTCGGGGTCGAGCCCGGCGGCCGCGAGGGCCTTGCGCTCGCGCGCTGCGGGTTCGCCGGCCGTCGCCAGGGTCTTGCTGCCGAAGATGGGCCCGGTTGCGCTCACCTCGCCCCGCGTGGCCCGGGGCCCTTCGAGGGCGGCGTCCTCGACGAGAAACAGGCCGCCCGAGGCGTGGATGAGCGCCACGTCGCCCGGCTCGAGGGTGTCGAGGGGCGACTCGCGGAGACGAAGGGCTTCGTTGAAGACGGCCGCCTGGAGTGCGGAGACCGCGAATCGCAGCGCCCGCCGGTCGGGCGGCCGGCGTCCTCGGCCCGGCTCTCCGCCGCCGCGGAGCAGGGCGAGGCCCGCCGTGGCGTTGGCCCCCTCGCGCCCGAACCGCTGCGCGCCGAAGCGGTTGGGAAGGCCGCTGCGGCACCCTGCTTCGAGACGGGCGATGGCACGCGCCGCGACGGCGTCGCCAACGCCACGCACCACGATCTCGAAGCGGTTGCCCCGAAGCTGGCCGGTCCTCAGCTTGTGCGGATGGCGCGCTGCCTCGAGCACGCGTACGCCGGGCAGATCGAGGGCGAGGGCCTGCGCGGGTTCGAGTGCGGGAACGGAGAACCACTGCCGCGTCACCGCCACGCGGTCCTTGCGTCCGGCATAGCCGACGTCGCGCGGCGCGACGCCGGCCGCCCGCGCCAGCTCGCGCGCCACGTCCTCCGTGTTGCGCAGGCGCTTCTCGACCCACACGAAGGTGTGTCCCCCTTCGCCCGTCGGAAGGTAGGCAGGGATCTCCTCGACGACGAAGTCCTCGGGGCTGCGCCCGGGCGCCGGCGCGCCGGCCGTCAACCGCGGGCCACGAGCGCGGCGGCTCGTTCGATCTGCTCGGCCACCGCATCGTGCAGCATCTGCGTGATCGTGTCGCGGTCGTCGAGGGTCCGGCCGCGGATCTCGAGAGGCTTGCCGATCGAGACGCCGATGGTGCCCGGCCGCTTCACCGTCCAGCCGGGAGGCAGGATCTCGAAGGAGCCGTGCACGCCGATGGGCACGAGCGGCATTCCCGTCTTGAGCGCAAAGACGGCCGCCCCCTTCTTGAACGGCCGGAGCTTTCCGTCCTTGCCGCGCGAGCCTTCCGCGAAGAAGAGCACGGAAACGGCTCGCACGAGCGTCGCTGCGTGCTCGTCGAGACGACCGACGTCGCCCTTGGTGTCGCTGCGGGCCACGAAGACGCTGCCGGTGGCCCGCAGCGCCTGACCGAAGAGCGGAATCCTGCCGAGCTCCTGCTTCGCCACGAAACGCACGCCGTGCCGCGGGAGCGAGGCGAGGATCGCCATCGGATCGAGATGACTCTGGTGGTTCGAGACGAAGACGTAGTGGCGGCCGGCCTCGAGGCCCTCCTCGCCACTGCACACCAGCCGCGCGCCGCAGCCGGCCAGCGCGAAGCGCGCGTAGTCGCGGTAGAGCCAGCTCACGACGTCGTGGGTCGGGCCGAGGGTGACGCCGGCGGAGATGGCCGCCGTCGCGTGGAAGGCCGTGTCGGCGGCCACGACGCCCATGGCCACTGCGGTGCGAACGAGCCGCTCGATCATCGCTGCCTCCCGCACGCCGCCACCGGTGCGAACGAGTGCCGGTGCACCGGGCTCGGGCCGAGGCGACGCAGTGCGTCCAGATGCTCGGGCGTCGGATAGCCGGCGTTGCGCGCAAAGCCGTAGCCCGGATGGACGGCGTCGAGATCGCGGAGCAGCGCGTCGCGGTACACCTTGGCCACGATGGAGGCCGCCGCGATCGACGCATCGAGGGCATCGCCGTGGACGATGGCCGTCTGCGCAGCGCCGATGCCGGGGATCGTGCGCGCGTCGACCAGCACGTGGTCGGGACGCAGCGCGAGCCCTTCCACCGCGCGCTGCATCGCACGCAGCGCGGCATGAAAGACGTTGAGCCGGTCGATCTCCTCCGGCTCTACCGCGGCGATCGAGACGGCCAGCGCCTGCGCATGGATCGCCGCGGCGAGCCGCTCGCGCGCGCGCACGTCGAGCCGCTTCGAGTCGTCGAGGCCCGGCAGCGAGACCGAGTCCGGCAGCACCACCGCCGCCGCGACCACGGGCCCAGCAAGGGGGCCCACGCCAACCTCGTCCACACCGGCGACGTGCTGCGCACCCGCCGCACGCAGTGCGCTCCGGCGCGCCAGCAGCGCGCCCATCCGCTCGGTCTCCGCACGCTCCGCGTCGATCCGTCGCTCCAGGCTGCGCAGCAGCGCCCGCGCGCCGGCGCGCGGGTCGGCGCGCAGCGCGGCGAGCCAGTGCGCACGGCTCCCGGCATCCCCGGCGTCCCGCAGCCGGCGCCGCAGCTCCGGGAGCGCGAGCACGGGCGGGCCGCAGACGCTCATCGACCTTCGTCCGCGTCCGGCACGACTCCGATGCCGAGTCTCTTCTCGACGGCGCGCAGGCGCCGGAGCGCCTCGGGCAGTCTCGTCATGGCCGACACGACCCGATGCCAGCGCCGCTCCTCCTGCGCTGGCGCACCGAAGACGCGCGCACCCGGCGCGACGTCCTTGTGGAGGCCGGCGCGCGCCGACACGAAGGCCCCCTCGCCGACGGTCAGGTGGCCTGCAGCGCCCGACTGCGCCATCAGGATCGCGCGACGGCCGACGATGGTGCTGCCGGCGAGCCCGGCCTGCGCGATGATCACGGCGCTCTCTCCCACGTCGCAGTTGTGCGCGATCATCACCAGGTTGTCGATCTTCGCGCCGGCGCGCACGCGCGTCTCGCCGAGGGTCGCGCGATCCACCGTCGTGCTCGCGCCGATCTCGACGTCGTCCTCGATCACGACGCGGCCCACCTGCGGCACCTTCTCGAGACGGCCCTGCTCGTCGAAGGCGTAGCCGAAGCCGTCGCCGCCGAGAACGACGCCGGGCTGGAGAGACACGCGATCGCCGAGCTCGGTGCCCTCGCGCAGCACGCTGCCGGCATGCAGCGTGCAGTCGGCGCCAACGCGCACGCCGGGATAGACGTGCACGCCCGCATGCAGCACCGTGCGGGGGCCGATCCGGGCCCCTTCTCCGACGGAGCAGAGCGGCCCGATGCAGGCCGAAGCATCGACCACGGCCTCCGGGGCGACGAAGGCGCTCGGATGGACGCCGGTCGCCGGGCGGAGCGGCGGCAGAAGCAGCGCCACCGCGCGCGCGAAGTCGAGCCCCGGGTTCGGCGAGACCAGGGCCGGAAGATCGCCCGTCTCGACCATGCCCGGCACGACCAGCGCCGACGCCCGTGTCTCGGAGAGCCGCTTCGCCCAGGCCAGCGAGCGCACGAACGAAAGATCGCCCGGACCGGCGCTCTCGAGCGGTGCAACCCCCGAGAGCGTCACATCGCCATCCCCGCGGATCTCGCGGCCGAGCTTCGCGGCCAGCTCACGCAGGCGCATCGGATGCGAAGGCACGCTACCTCGCGAGCAGCACCGCCACCGGCGAGGTGCGGACCACGGCGGATGCGTTGCTGCCGAGGAAATACTCGTGGATCCGGTTGCGGGCGAATGCGCCCATGACGATCAGGCCCGCGCTCACGGAACGCGCCGCATCGACGATCTTGACGTCGGGGCGTCCGAGCGTGGAGGAGGTCTCGCGACCCGGAGCCGCCAGCTCGCCGAGGATCTTCCGCACTTCCTCGAAGCGTGCCGCTGCACGGCCTTTGTCCTTCGAGTCGACGAAGACGTGTACGCTGGTACCGAGACGCCTGCCGATCTCGACGGCGAGGCGCGCTGCGAGAATGGAGCCGGGGGAGCCATCGAAGGCGAGAAGGAGCGGGCCGGAGAGCTCGGCACCGGCTGGCACCACGAGGCACGGGCGCGTCGTCTTGCGCAGCACTGCATCGGTGGTCGGGCCGACGAGGCCGGTCCGATGGGCCGCATTCTCCCCGTCCCTGCCGAGTACGATCAGATCGGCGCTCTCGCTCCGCTCCACGATGCGGTCGTCGGCGACGCCGGAGACACATTCGCACTCGACCTCGAGGCCGGTCGCACGCGCCCGCTCGGAGAAGCGCTGGCAGACGGCGTCCGCGCGGGCCTTCAGGAAGCCCTCGATGGCATCCAGCGGCGGCACCGGCACGCCGAGCGGCGCCGCGCGCAGGCTCCTCACCCGGGTCGTCTCGATCACCGTCACGCCCCGAGCACGGACACCGAGCGATTTCGCGAGCGAAAGTCCGAAGCGCTCGGCAGCGACTGCGCCTTCCGAACCGTCCGTCGCGATCATCAGCGTTTCGATCATGCCCGTCTCCGCCGTCCCGGGCTGCGCCCGGCCCGAAGGCTCAGGAGAGTAGTCTCCCGAGCGGCGTGCCCCACATCCAGCGCATCACGCGCTGGAGCCAGATCAGCTTCTTCGTCGAATAGGGATACCAGAGAAACTCGTTCTTCGCGCCGAAGCGGTCGCTGATGATCGACTGGGCATGACAGAAGCCGCGCAGGCCGCTCTCACCGTTCACCTGCCCGATTCCGCTCTCCTTCACGCCGCCAAAGGGCGACTCCGTCGCGCCGTAGGTGAGCATGCAGTCGTTGACCACCGCGGAGCCGGACTGGATCGCTCTCGCGAGCAGTTCGCCCCGGCGCCGGTCTCGCGTCCAGACGTTGGCGTTGAGGCCATAGCGCGAGTCGTTGGCCAGGCGCAGCGCCTCCGCCTCGTCGCGGACGCGCATGATGGGGAGCACGGGACCGAAGGTCTCCTCGCGCATCACCGCCATCTCGTGGTCGACGCCCGTGAGGACGGTCGGCTCGTAGAAGAGACCGGGCAGGTCGGGATTGCGCCGCCCTCCCGTATGCACCACCGCGCCGCGGCTGCGGGCGTCCTCGACGTGCCGCTCGACGATCTCGAGCTGCGCGGGCCAGATCATCGGGCCGACGTCGAACTCCCCGCTCGCACCCTGACGCAGCGCCGCGGTCTTCTCGATCACCTTCTGCGTGAACGCGTCCGCCACCTCCTCCACGACGTAGACGCGTTCGGTGGAGACGCACACCTGTCCCGCGTTGCTGAACGCACCGTAGACGGCACCATTCGCCGCACGCTCGAGGTCGGCGTCGGCACAGACGATCATCGGATCCTTGCCGCCGAGCTCGAGCGTGCAGGGAACGAGGTTCCGGCCGCAGGCCTCCCCCACCTTGCGCCCGGTGCGCACGCTTCCCGTGAACGAGATCTTGTTGACGCCCGCCTCCACCAGCGCTGCGCCGGTCTCGCCGTCTCCGAGCACCACCTGGAACAGGCCGTCGGGAATCCGGGTAGCGCGCAGAAGATCCTGCAACAGGAGCGCCGAGAGGGGCGTCACCTCCGACGGCTTCAGCACCACGGCGTTGCCGGCCAGGAGCGCCTGGATCGTCGGGTTGAGGGCGAGCATCAACGGGAAGTTCCACGGCGTGATGATGCCGACGACGCCGAGCGGCCGGTAGGCGATGCGGAGCCTCTTCGTCTTGAGCAGGTGCATCGATACGGTGCGGTCGGCGAGCACCTTCGGCGCGTTCTTGCTCCAGAACTGAATCGCGTCGCAGGCGCCCATGATCTCGACGACGAGCGCCTCGGCGCGCGGCTTGCCCGTCTCGCGCACGATGACGTCGAGAAACTCCTCCTGACGCGCGAGCAGCACCGGTATGGCGCGCGCGAGGACGCGGCCTCGCTCGGCGACCTTGAGCGCCGCCCACTCGGGCTGCGCCTTGCGCGCGCGCTCGACGGCCGCGCGCACGTCGGCGCTCGTCTGGACCTCGATCTCGTCGAGGGCCTCGAGCGTCGCCGGGCTGCGAAGCCGGAGGCTGCGCCGGCCGCTGGGATGCTCTTCTCCGGGCTCGACGATCGCCATGTCACCCTCCGACGGACGCGGCCCGAGGCAGGGTACGAGAGCCCCGCGGGACATGTCAATCAATCTGGAGGGTCCGAGCGATCTTCTGCGCTGGGCCGCGGCCTGCGACGCCGTGCCGCTTGCGGCGGGCCGTGGAGCATGCGATAGGGGGGTGTGGCCGACGCCGATCTGCCGCTCTACCGCGCGTTTCCCGCCCTCGAGCGCGCGCTGCCGCGCA
>CAYOIG010000102.1:0-4840 GCA_964403915.1 uncultured Myxococcaceae bacterium | reverse complement strand
GGGTGACGTCCGTGCGCGGCGGCATCCCCGGGACGAGCGTCTCGCGGCGGATCACGTTTCCGTTCTCGTCGTAGATCGTCTTGCGCACGGTGCCCGCGGGATCGGTCTCCGCCACCGCGCGATCGAGCTCGTCCCACTCGGTCGACACGGCCACCGTCTCGGTGAAGGTGCGGCTCGGGCTCGTAACCGTCCGCTCCCGCTCCACCCGCGTCGGGCGCCCGAGCAGATCGCGCGTAAAGCGCGCGCTGTGCCCGACCGCATCGATCACCCGCGCGACGTCCACCCCGTTGGCGGCCAGCTCGAGACGCGTGCGCGCAGGGGCCGCGCCGGGCGTCCCCGCGTGAGCCACGCGCTCGATGGGGTTTCCGTACGCGTCGTGGAGCGCCTCCTCCACGAGCTGCTCTGCGCCGCCAATCGTGACGAACGAGCGCAGCAGGTTGCCTTTGGCGTCGTACTCCCAGCGCCGGACGCTTCCCCGGCGGTCCGTATGGGTCCTGGGCTGGCTGAAGCCGTTGTACGTGAAGCGCTCGGTCTTGCCGGTGCGGTCGGTGCGAGACGTCAGGTTGCCGACGCCATCGTAAGTGGCCCTCGTCTCGCGCCCGAAGCCATCCCGCTCGACCAGCCGGTCGCGGGCCCCGGGGGCGTACTCGTACTCGTGCACCACGCCACGGGCGCTCTCGTAGCGAACCACCTCGAGGTTCCGGTCGAAGACGAACACCTCTCGTGCTCCGTCCGGCTGCGTCACCGTCGTGCGCCGGCGAAAAAAGTCGTAATCGAACCGGGTGGTCTCGCCCTGCGACGTGGTGTGCTTGTACACCGCGTCGTTCGCGTAGTAGTAGAACTGCGTCCAGACGTCGCCCGCGGCGTCGGCGTCCCGGCTCGCGGGCTGAATCACGCGCTCGAGGTTGTGCGCCAGACGCGGGCCGTTGGGGATCGCCTCGTAGTAATCGTAGACCGTGGCCCGGCCGTTCGCGCCTCGGGCCACCTCGCGCGGGTTCATGTAGGAGACGAGGTCACCCGCCGCATCGACGGCGTAGCGCCAGCGGCGCTGCGGGGACGCCCAGTCGCGGATCTCCTCGAGATGCCCGGCGGCATCGTTCTCGAACACGAGCTGGCGGCCGGCCGTGTCGGTGACGGCCGTGAGCCATCCCGCGCCGTCGTACGTGAGCGTCACCGCATTGCCGTTCCGGTCCGTGATCGAGCGAAGCTTCGCCTTGCCGTGCACGTCCTCGGGAAGGAACCGGTAGACCGTTCCGTCCTTCCACGTCATCCGGTAGCCGGTCGTGACGCCGCTCTCCGTCTCGCGGACCAGGGCCAGGTGGCTCCACGCGGGGGCGACGAGGCCGCTCGCCGTATCGCCAAAGACGGTCTCGCCGCCGCGCTCGTCGAGGAAGATCATCTTGCGAGCGGCCGGGTCGCTCGCGTCGACGCGAAGGTTCTGATCGTAGCTGTGCGTCCAGCCGTGGCCGAGCGGCCCGTCGTACTCGAGCCGCGAGTTGTACGAGCGCAGGAGGCGCAGCCCGAGTCCCCCGCGCCCCGGGATCTCGAGATCGGTTTCCGTGTGGTTGAGGTTTCCCGTCGCGACGCTCACCGGGTCGCCGCCAAAGACGGCGGAGAAGGGGTCCGTCACCGCCCAGGCGTGGTTGCGAACGCCGATCGTCTCGGCGTCGATGTCGAACCACCGCGCGTAGCCGGGGTAGCCATTCGTGAACAGGTCGTCGAGGTCGATGCTCGCTCCGGTCCAATAGTCGTCGAGGCTGAGATTGCCCCAATCGAGGGCCAAGCCGAGGTCGTATGCGCCCTCGAGCACCCCCGTGGTGGTCTCGATGGCCATGCTCGTGCGGGCGAAGTACTGGCCATCGACCAGGTCGTAGCGCTTGTCGACCCAGACCCCACCCGTGAAGTCGAAGTAGCTGAAATCCCTCCTCGACGGCGCATGGTAGGCGACCGATTCATGCGTCTGGCGATAGGCGTAAAGGGATGACGCGCCACTCGGGCACTTGTACGCGTCCCAGTAGAGCGCCTTCCAGTGGTAGAAGGAGGCGTGCTCGCTCCCAGGAAACGTCTGGCTGGTTGCGGGGAAACCGGCATACATAACCCTCGAGCCGCCATAGGCCGGCCAATAGTATTGGGGGATGTTGATGAGGGTCCAATCGGCCACCGTCTTCAGCTCGGATGCCGGGGCAAAGCGCTCCTTGATCTCGCAGTAGGTTCTGTAGTCGAGATCGTGACAGATCAGGCCGGACGTGGAGGTCGCGTACTCCATCCCACGCGTGTACCAGTTCCCCCAGTCGATCTCGTTCGACGTGTTGCAGCTCGCCGTAGCGGCCGCTGCGTCGGCAGCGCTCTCGATCACGAGCGCCGGGTTTCCAATCGCGTCCTGTACCTGCAAGCCCTTCACGGTGGAGATCGCCTCGACGTCGAGCAGAGACTCCCAGGTTTCGTGCTCGCGCGCCGATCCTTGAAACGTGAGCAGATCGACGGCGTGGTCGAAATACGTGAACCAGAGGCCGTACCGGTCGAAGTTCTTGTAGAAGAGGCCCTTCATGTCGAGGAGGAACCGAGCGGGGCGGACCAGGAACGGCTGCTCGAGCGTGGCGTCGATCTCGAGGCCCGACTGCACGACCCCGAACCAGGGCACGGGCTGGACGATCTGGTGATGCAGGTCTGCGATCTCGCGGTAGTCGCGACGCAGCTCCGCAAAGTAGCGCTCTGCAGCGAGGTGCAGGAGACCGCCCGTCACGCGCTCCTGAGCGGTGTAGTCACTCGAGAGGAGCTGCCCCGTGGTGCGGATGATGCCGTTGCCGTTCGCGTCCTCACCGAGCGGGTAGTCGACCTCCACTGCCTGGACGAGCGCGTCCGCCGCCCTCTGTACGAGAGAGGCCGAGGCCCACCCCATGTCGATGCCGATGCCGAGCGTGCTGCCGACCGCCACGGGGTAGTCCGCCTGCGCCTTGCGGGCCACGAGGGGCGGTTCGACGGTGAGGAGCAGCACCTGCGCCTGGCAGCGCGGAAGCGGCGTTGCCGTCGCCACGCTCGCTCCATCGAGCCAGAGAGTCGGCGTTGCATCCGCCGCAGGGGTACACACGGCGCTCGCGGGCACCGACGACGGATACGAGAGAGTGAGGCGCCGCCCCACGAGCTCGGCACCCCACGCGGACCAGTCGATCCCCGTGCCCGTGCAGATGCCCGCGCTCACGCTCGCGCAGGTCTTCACGAGCAGTTTGTAGCGATAGCCTCCGGGGCCGCTCGTCCCGTTCGTACCCGGGGAGTTCTCGCCGTGCAGCGGCGCGAGGTTGGCATCGCGCGCGGGGACGAGCGCCGCGGACAGCGCGTACGGCAGCGCGTTCGGCAGGACACCGACCTCGACCCGCTCGATGGGGCCGCGGTACGGCACGTCGCGCAGCGTCTTGCCCTGCTCCTCAGGGACGGTGCTCGATGCCAAGTACGAGCGGATCTGGCTCTTGAAGACCTCGAGTGGAAGCTGCTGCTGGATCTCGGCGTAGTAGTTGCGCGGATCGAAGTGGATCTGGCCGGCTCCCCTTCCGATCGAGAGCGCGAGGCCCATGCCGATCTCCTGCCGCTTGAAGCTCGGGTCGAGCGGCACCCAGCTCGTGAGGCTCGCGCTTCCGGGCGCCCCGCTCGGAGCGCGCGGGTCGAGGCCTGCGCCGCGGTAGTGCGCGAGCGAGACATCCGCTTCGACCCACACGTGGAGCTTCTCGACGTGCGTCGGTGCAGCCGACGGCAGCGCCTCGACGCCGAGCCCCGGCTGGGCGCGCCAGCCATCGGGCTCCGCCCAGTACCAGAGTGAGCAGGCCCCGTTGCCAGCGCACACCGCGGCGGTTCCACCACCGTCATCGGCGCCCGTCCAGGCGCGAGCATCTGCCACGGGAACGCGGATGCGCCCGCGCACGAAGCGAGCGCGCGTCGCCCCGTCGAGGCGACCGTCTTGATCGAGGTCCTCGTCGGGACCGAGCACGCAGTCCCCGTCCACGTCCTCGGACACGCGCAGCAGCGATACGAGGAGGGCAGCGAGGTCGTAGTCGTTCCCGGCGCGCGCGGCGAGTGTCCCCTCGGGCCCCTTCATGAGGCCGTAGTAGGCCTCGTAGCGAAACTCGTTCCGAACCCACTCGTAGATTCGTGCCGGCTCGAATCCGAGCGCCTCCGCCTCTTCGCGAATCTCGGGCGAGAGCACGACGTCGGGTGCGTCGGCCTGGAGGAGCGGATCACCCGGCGTGCAGACCGCTCCGGCCGTGAGCGGTGAGGCAAGGCCAATCAGCGCCAGGAGCGACCACAGGGCAGCGCGCCGGCAGATCATCGCGCGCCACGGGGAGGCGCGCCCGGGCGCTGCACCGGCTCGAGGCTCGAGGTCATCCACTGGTTTTCGGCGCGCGAATACGTGCCGCGGTCGCGCTCGAGCCGTGCCAGAAGCTGGTCGGCGCGCGTTCGCCGCGCCTTGCCAGTTGGCGCCTCGCGCAGGGCGGAGACCTCGCCGAGCACGCGCCGCAGCGCCGCCTCGGCGTCGCCGAGGGCACGCCCGAGCTGCGGATTCTCGGCCGCTCGTTCACGCAGCCGTCGTCGCATTGCAAGCAGCGCGGCGTGCTGCGCCTCCACCACGGAGCTGGCGTCTCCGCCCGTGAGCTGGCTCGCGCTGCGGAGCGTGGCGCGCAGCCCTCGGCGCGCCTGTTCGAGCTCGGCCCGCACCTCCGTGATCGCACGCACCTCATCAGGGGTGAGCTTCGGGCGGGCGCGGTAGACGCTGCGGACGGCGTCGCGCTGGCGCGGAGACAGCGACGAGATCCCCTCGGGCGCCTCCGGCCCACCCGAAGCGTCGCCTGCC
>CAYOIG010000101.1:0-8537 GCA_964403915.1 uncultured Myxococcaceae bacterium | reverse complement strand
GGCCGATCAGGTGGCCTTCCTGCGCGAGCACCTCGCGCCGAAGACGGCGTAGGGCTACGGGCGATTCACGCGGCGCCGTCGCTAGCCGGCAGGCGGCCGGCGGCGGCATGCCTCCGGGGATATGCGCGCCGTCATGCCTGGGCGCCTCACCTGCCGTGATAGGGTCCGCCGATGTCGCAGGCGCGCCTCTCGACGAGCCAGATCGTCAGCTACTCGCTCCCGGCCTTCGGCACCGCCATGGTGCTGCTCAGCGTGGCCGTCTACCTCCCGAACTACTACACGGACGAGCTCGGCCTCTCGGCGGGGATGCTGAGCTGGGTGCTGATGGCCGGGCGGCTCTGGGATGCCGTCACCGACCCGGTGATGGGCCATCTCTCGGATCGAACGCGCTCGCGTTGGGGAAGGCGACGGCCCTACTTCCTGCTGAGCGCCATCCCGCTCTGGATCGTCTTCTACTACACGTGGTCGCCGAGCGCGGGCCTGTCGCCGGCCGCGCTCTTCACGCGCCTGCTGCTCTGCTACCTCGTTCTCTTCACGTTCTGGACCATCTTCTGGATCCCGTACATCTCGCTCGGGATGGAGCTCACCACCGACTACCACGAGCGAACGCGCCTCTTCGGGCTGCGGCAGGGCTTCTACCTGCTCGGGACTGCGGTGGGAATGCTCGCACCCGAGGCTTTCGCGAAGGCCTCGGGCGGAACGACTACGGGCTATCCGCGCATGGCGTTCGTGTTCGGGGGCCTGTGCTGCGTGCTGATCCTCGTGGCCTTCGCGCGCGTGCGCGAGCGACCCGAGGCGGCGCAGGCGGCACAGTTTCCGTTCTTCGAAGGGCTGCGGGTCACGTTCCGCAACCGCGCCTTCGTGGTGCTGATGTTCACCTACCTGATCGCCCTCGTCGGCGGGAGCTTCATTGCGCCGCTGACCCTCTACATGGCGAAGTACGTGATCAAGGCACGAGAGGTCGTTCCGTTCGTGATGCTCTCCTATCTCGCGGGCTCGGTCGTGGCAATCCCGTTCTGGGTGCGGTTGTCGAGGCGGCTCGGCAAGAACCGCACCTGGACGATCGCGATGCTGCTCGCGACCGCCGTGTACGCGACGTCCTTCGCCTACCACGAGGGAACGTGGCAGCTCTGGATCGTACTCGGCGCGATCGTCGGGGCTGCGAACGGTTGCACGATGACCCTCGGGCCCTCGATCTCGGCCGATGTGATCGATTCCGACGAGCTCGCGACCGGCCGGCGCCGCGAAGGCATCTTCATGGGCATCTGGTCCTTCATGGACAAGGCTGCCATCGGTCTCGCCATCTTCATCGGCATGCAGGGGCTCGAGGCGGTCGGCTACGTCCCGAACCAGGACCAGAGCGAGACCGTGATCTTCGGGATCAAGCTTCTCTACTGCATCGTGCCAGCGGTCTGTCATCTGGCCGCCGTGATCATCTTCCAGCGCTTCCCGATCACGGCCGAGGTGCACGCGGGGATCCGCGCGCAGCTCGATGCGCGCCGCGGGGCCGAAGCGACGGACCGGGCCTGAGGCGAGGCCGCCGGCGCCGCGCGGGCCGGGAGCGAGCCCGCGTTCAGGACGCGGCGGCGGCCCGCTCGAAGAGCGCCTGCATGGCAGGGTAGTCGCGCGCCACGGGGAACTGCGGAAACTCGCGCACCACGTTGTCGGGCGGACGGAACAGGATGCCCGCATCGGCCTCCTGCAGCATCGCGACGTCGTTGTACGAGTCTCCGGCAGCGATCACGCGAAATCGAAGGGCGTGAAAGGCCGCCACGGCCGCGCGCTTCTGGTCGGGCATGCGCAGGCGATAGCCGGTGATGCGGCCCACCGCGTCGGATTCCAGCCGGTGGCAGAGCAGGGTGGGAAACCCGAGCTGGCGCATGAGGGGCGCAGCGAATTCGTAGAAGGTATCCGAGAGGATCACCACCTGGTGTCGCTCGCGCAGCCAGTCGATGAACTCCCGCGCGCCTTCGAGCGGGCGAAGGCCCGCAATCACGGCCTGGATGTCCGGCAGACCGAGACCGTGCTCGGCGAGGAGCTCGAGGCGGGACGTCATGAGCCGGTCGTAGTCGGGCTCGTCGCGCGTCGTGCGGCGCAGCGCCGCGATGCCCGTGCGCTCGGCGACGGAGATCCAGATCTCGGGCACGAGGACGCCCTCGAGATCGAGGCAGGCGATGTGCATGAACGGCTCTCCCGGCGCTGCGGCGGCCGGGAGCATACCCGAAGCCTTGCACGCGCGATGCCCTCTGCGCGTCGGGACTGAATCCGCCCCTTCTTGTACCCTGCCCGGATGCAGTCCGGTCTCCGCGATCGCGTCGCCTGCGCGCTGCTGGCAGGCCTGGCCCTTCTCGCGTCCTGCGGGCAGGGAGAGGAGGGTTCCCCGGCGGCGCCGGGCGCGGGAGGCCCGCAGCCGGCCTCCGTCGAGGTCGTCACGGTCGCGCAGCAGCGGATGGTGGACGTGGTGGATCTGGTTGGGCAGCTCGAATCCGAGGAATCGGTCGAGATCCGGCCCGAGATCGACGGCGTGATCGAGACGGTGGAGTTCGCCGAGGGGCAGGAGGTGGGCAAGGGCACGGTCCTGTTCCGCCTGCGCGATGCCGAGCAGCGCGCCCGTCTGCACGAGGCCGAGGCGAACGCGGCGCTCGCGGAGGACGTTTTTCGCCGGACCAGCCAGCTCGCGAAGCAGAACATCGCCGCAGCGGCGCAGCTCGACCGGGCCAACGCCGAGCTCGGCGCCGCCCGCGCACGCGTCGAGGTGGCGCAGGTCGAGATCGGGCGTACGCAGGTGCGTGCGCCCTTCGATGGCATGCTGGGTGGGCGCCGGGTCTCTCCCGGCGATCGCGTCACGACGGCGACCGTGCTGGTGCAGATCGATGCGGTGGCGCGCCTGCAGCTCTCCTTCGTGATCCCGGAGATCGCCCTGCCGATCGCCCGGGTCGGCGCGAAGCTGAAGCTCACGACGGCGCCCTTTCCGGGCGAGCAGTTCGGCGGAGAGGTCTTCTTCGTCGCGCCCACGCTCGATCCGGCAACCCGGCGCCTGCAGCTCAAGGCCTGGGTCCCGAACCGGGATCGCCGACTCCGTCCGGGCCTGTTCGCGAACCTGAGGCTCGAGCTGGGCGAGCGGAGCGATGCCCTTCTCGTGCCCGAGGAGGCCGTCGTCTACAACCGCCAGGGCACCTACGTCTGGCGCGTCGGAGAGGGCAACGTTGCCGAGCAAGCCCCCGTGGAGGTCGGCGAGCACCAGGACGGCCGCGTCGAGATCAAGCGCGGCCTTCGTGTCGGTGACGTGATCGTTTCAGCGGGCACCCACAAGGTGACGCAGGGCGCGACGGTGCGGCCCGCAGCCGCCCGGGTCGCCGAGCCGCCGGCGGGGGCTGCGGCGCCGGGGCCGGTCGGGGGCGGTCGTTGAGGCTGTCCGCGGTCTGCATCGAGCGGCCCGTGCTCGCGACGGTGCTCTCGCTCGTGATCCTGCTCGTAGGCGCCGTCTCTCTCGGCCGCATCCCGAACCGTGCGCTCCCCGACGTCGATGCACCGATCGTAACGGTGACGACGGTCTTCCCTGGCGCGGCGCCGGAGGTGGTCGAGACGTCGCTCACGCAGCCCATCGAGAACGCCGCGGTCGGCATCGAAGGCGTGAAGCACATCACGTCGCTCAGCCGGGAGCAGGTTTCGACCGTCACCGTCGAGTTCAATCTCGGGCGCGACGTGGACCTCGCGGCCAACGACGTACGCGATCGTGTGGCGCGCGTGCAGCGGCTGCTGCCCGACGAGGTCGATCCGCCGATCGTCGCCAAGCTGGAGGCAGACGCGAGCCCGGTGCTCTGGCTCACCGTCTCGGGCGATGCCTACACGCAGATCCAGCTCTCGACCATCGCCGAGACGCAGATCCGCGACCGCCTGGCGAAGCTCCCCGGGGTGGCTGCCGTCATCATCGGCGGCGAGCGTCGCTATGCCATGCGGGTCTGGCTCGACAACGATCGCCTCTCGGCCCAGCACCTCACCATCGCCGACGTCGCTGCCGCGCTCCGCCGGGAGAACGTCGACATCCCATCGGGGCGGGTCGAGGGCGCCCAGCGCGAGTTCACCGTGCGCACGCTCGGCGAGCTCTCGACCGCGGAGGCCTTCGGCGAGCTGATCGTGAGCGACGCCGGTGCGCGTCCGGTACGCCTGCGCGACGTGGCTCGCGTCGAGGTCGGGCCCGAGGACGAGCGGAAGCTGGTGCGTTTCAATGGCGTCACGGCCGTCGGCATGGGCATCATCAAGCAGTCGAAGGCCAACACCCTCGACGTGGTGCAGGCCGCGAAGGACGAGGTCGCCGTGCTCCAGCCGGAGCTGCCGCCCGGGGTCCGCATCCAGCCGGCCTTCGACTCCTCGGTCTACATCAAGCGTTCGATCTCCGATGTTACGCAAACGATCTTCGAGGCGATCGTCCTGGTGGTGATCGTCATCTATCTCTTCCTGCGGACGCTGCGCGCCACGATCATCCCCGCGGTCGCGATCCCGGTTTCGATCATCGGTACCTTCGCCGTGCTCTATGCCCTCGATTTCACCGTCAATACGCTGACGCTGATGGGCCTCACGCTCGCCATCGGTCTCGTCGTGGACGACGCGATCGTGGTGCTGGAGAACGTGACGCGCTGGATCGAGGATGGTCATCCGCCCATGGAGGCCGCGCGGCGCGGCATGGAGGAGATCTCCTTCGCCGTCGTCGCAGCGACGGTCTCGGCCGTCGCCGTGTTCTTCCCGCTCACGTTCCTGACCGACACCACGGGACGACTGTTCCGGGAGTTCGGCGTCACGGTTGCCGCGGCGGTCGCGATCTCCGGCTTCGTCGCGCTGACGCTCTCGCCCGCGCTCTGCGCCCGCGTGCTGAGCCACTCGAAGACGGAGCACGGGGTGAAGGCGCTGCTGGCGCGGGGCTTCGACGCGATCGCGGCAGGCTATGCTCGAGGTCTCCGGCCGACGCTGCGCTGGAGCCCGTGGGCCGTAGGGCTCGGGCTTGCGTGGTTCGGCTTCGGGATCTGGCTCTACCCGCGCATCCCGCAGGAGCTCGTGCCGACCGCCGACAGCGGCAGCGCGCTCATCTTCACCCGCGCGCCGGAAGGCAGCACGATCGGCTACACGGATCGCTACCAGCGTCAGGTGGACGAGATCGTTCTCTCGACACCCGAGGTCGAGAAGGCCTTCTCGGTGGTGGCGCTCGGCATCGGAACGCCGGGGCTCGTCAACGAGGGCGGCATCTTCATGACGCTCCGGCCGTGGGAGGAGCGGAAGCGCTCCCAGCAGGAGGTGGTGGCCGAGCTGGGGCGGCGTCTGTGGGACGTGCCCGGCATCCAGGCCTTCGCGGTCAATCCGTCCGCGCTCGGCTCGGGGTTCGGCCAGCCGGTCTCGCTGGTGGTCCAGGGGCCCGAGATCGCGCCCCTGGCCGGCTACGCCGACGAGATCGAGCGTCGCGCGCGGCAGCTTCCTGGATTCCTGAACGTGCGCAGCGATCTGCTGCTCAACAAGCCCCAGATCGAGGTGCACGTCGATCGCAACCGCGCCAGCGATCTCGGCGTCTCGGTACGCGACGTGGCGACCACGCTGCAGATCATGCTCGGTGGTCTCGATCTTTCTCAGTTCAAGCTCGAGGGCGAGACCTACAAGGTGATGGCCCAGCTCGAAGGGCCCGAGCGTTCGCGCGCGCGCGACGTGCTCCTGCTCAACGTGCGGGGGCGCACCGGGGCGCTGCTGCCGCTGGCTTCGGTCGTGACCCTCGAGGAGGGGGTTGCCGCACGCGGCATTCCGCATTTCGATCGCCAGCGAAGCGCGACCATCACGGCCAGTCTCGCCGACGGCACCTCCCTCGGCCCTGCGCTCGCGCAGATCGGGGCCGTGGCAAGCGAGGTGCTCCCGAAGGCCGGCGGCTATCGCGTGACCTACTCGGGGCAATCGGAGCAGTTCTTCGAGGCCGGGAGCTCGCTCCTTTTCGCCTACGCCTTCGCCGTGGTGATCATCTACCTGGTGCTGGCGGCGCAGTTCGAGAGCTTCCTGCACCCGGTGACGATCCTCGTGGCGGTGGCCCTCTCCTTCACCGGGGCGCTGGTCGCGCTACGCGCCCTCGGCGACACGCTCAACATCTTCAGCCAGATCGGCCTCGTGATGCTGATCGGGCTCATCAGCAAGAACTCGATCCTCATCGTCGAGTTCGCGAACCAGCTACGCGAGCAGGGCCTCGGTGTGGTGGAGGCGGCCTTCGAGGCCTCTCGCACCCGCTTCCGTCCGATCCTGATGACGGCCATGGCGACCGTGGTGGGCATCCTGCCCATTGCGCTCGGCCACGGCGCCGGCGGCGAGGCCCGCGCGCCCCTCGGCGTGGCCGTGGTGGGGGGCATGGGCTTCGCGACCGTGCTGACCTTCTTCGTGGTGCCGGCCACGTGGGTGCTGTTCGAGCACCTGCGTGCGGGAAAGGTCGCGCGTCCCGCCGCCACGGTGGCCGCAGCGGCGGGACGCTGACTCAGGGCTCCAGAATCGGCTGAAGACTCCGGGCGGGCGCGGTCTCGCGCAGCTTCTTGAGAGCCCGGGCCTCGAGCTGGCGCACGCGCTCGCGCGAGAGGCCGAGGTCCTGGCCGATCTGCTCGAGAGTGTGCTCCTCCTCGCCGCCGAGGCCATAGCGCAGGCGCAGGATGTGCTGCTCACGCTGCGTGAGGGTGCCCACGAGGGCGCCCACGCCTGCGCGCATGCGCTCGCTGTCGATGCCGCCATCCGGAATGCTCGCCGCCGAGTCGGCGACGAAGTCCTCGAGGCGCTTCTCGGTGCCCGCCACGGACGACTCGAGCGAGATGGCCTCGCGCGAGAGCCGGTCGAGAGCCTCGAGCGACTCGACGTCCGTGCCGAGGGCCGGCGCCAGCTCCGCCGCCGACGGATCGCGGCCGAGCTTGCCCGTCAGCTCCGCACGCACGCGCTGGCTGCGCTGCAGCCGGTCATGCACGTGGGAGGGCAGGCGGATCGTCCGCGAGTGGTTCTGGATCGCCCGCACCAGTGCCTGGCGGATCCACCAGACCGCATAGGTCGAGAACTTGAAGCCGCGCCGGTGGTCGAACTTCTCGACCGCCCGGATCAGGCCCAGGTTCCCTTCCTGGATGAGGTCGGGAAAGGACAGCCCGAGATTCCGGTAGTCCTTCGCGATGGCCACCACCAGCTTCAGGTTGTGCTCGATGAAGCGGTTCTTCACCAGCGTCATCCGCTCGTGAGCGGATTCGACCTTGTCGGCGAGCGAGATCAGTGTCTCCTTGCCGACGCCGGCCTCGATCTCGATGTCCTTCAGGCGCCGGGTGCCCTTGCGAAGCCGCCGGGCCTCACGCGCCAGGGCGATGGTGCGCTCGCGAAGCTCTGCCAGCAGCGCCAGCGAGAGCTGCGCGTTGTGCATCTCCAGCGAGACCTTGTTGTCCGCACGCCGCAGCGCTGCCGGATCCCCGGACGTGACGGCCTTCTCGCGGCCCACCAGCAGCTTGCGCAGGCGACCTACCGCCCGCTCGACGCGGGCTGCGATCTCGCCCGTCTCCTCGTCGCCCACCGACTCGGAGAGCTTGGCGCCCGTGTGCGAGAGGGCACGCAGCGCATCCCAGCGCGCCACGACGTGGCGCGAGGAGCTCGGGATCGCATACAGCGCTGCCCGCAGCTCCGCCGTTGCCGCCTCGAGCTCCTTGGCGAGGAGCACTTCCTCTTCCCGGCGCAGCGTTCGCGTGCCGCCGATCTCCTGGAAATACGACTCGAGCGGCCGCCGCTCACGCCCCGGATCCAGCTCCTCCGCCGCGATCACCGGCGTTGCGCCGAGCGGAGCCCGCACGGTGTCGTCGTTCGCAGCAGTCTCGGAGTGGTCTTCGAACTTCACAGCCTCACCTCTCGGCCCTCGGTGCGGTCCCGCTCATGGTCTCGGATACCGCCCGGGGGATTCCGGTTTCAATCATGAAATGGCGCGCCGCACGCTGCGTGCGTTCTGCGCCAGACTCTCCAACCGCTGGTGGGCGACCCAGCTAGAGCGTCCACCACCGATGGAGTACGGCGAGGACGACCCTTCGACGGCGAAGGGCTGCTCGTTGTTCGGGGGGGCTTTCGAGCAGCCTCGTAGATTGAAGCAGTCCGATCGCTTTCGCCAGTCTTTTCTTGGGGTCTCGCATAGATTTTTGCAAGCCACCGGCTGCCGGTCGCCGGAGAATGTTGTGAAAATGCCACATCTCCCCATCGGCACGACCCGTGACCCTCCCAAGTGGGGCGAGTTGGCAGCCAGCGCCCTATGAGAGAGGTGGCTGGGGACGGGCCCCGGGTGACGCGGCTGCCAGCTCGTCCACGTCCTTGCCGCCCCGAGGGGAGTCCAGAGGGGATTGCGGCCGGCGGCCCGTGGACACGCGGTCCGGCCGGCGGGATGCTGCCGGCCTCGAGAAGGAGACCCGATGGTAGAGATGCTGCGCGTGGGAATCGTCGGCTGCGGACGGATCGCCGACCTCCAGACCCTCGGCTACCTCGCGCATCCCCGCTGTCGTATCTCGGCGGTCTGC
>CAYOIG010000100.1:0-2689 GCA_964403915.1 uncultured Myxococcaceae bacterium | reverse complement strand
ACGGGTTCCGCCCCAAACGGTCACCACATCAAGCGCTGGCCCAAGTGCGGCGCAGTGTGATGCGGCGAATGTCCACCGTGGTAGATGTTGACCTGTCGAAATATTTTGACACGGTCCGACACTCGATCTTGTTGTTTGAACGCCTCGATGTAGCCTCGGTACTGGCCAGCAACCTCAGGGCGTTCGAGAATCCGCTGGACGGCACCTGCCTTCTCGGCCTTCGTCGTTCCAGCGAGCGCGTCGAAATCGAAGCTCGCGTAGAACTGATCGTCGGCTCGGCGGATGCCTTCCCACGGCGGATTCCCGAGCACCGCATCGAAGCCGCCGCTGCGAGCGGCGTGGCCGTCGGGATGGAAGACCTCCGGGAAGGCGAGGTCGTAGGCGACGCCCTCGCGGCCGAGCGCAACCATCCTCGCGAGCAGATCGTTCGAGCCGGCGATCTCCTGCGCATCGTCGCGCTGCGCGACGGCCCGCAGCAGGATCTCGTACGCGGGGTCGCAGCGCGGGTCGCCGAGCTGCACCGCTCCGCTCCATGCGGCGGCGAGGAGGCGAAAGTCGGCGAGCTCGGCGTCGAGGCGTGCCTTCGCGGCGCGCTTTCGCTCGAGGTCGGCGAGGTCGGCGCCGACCGAAGCGTCGAGGTCGCGAACCAGCGCGAGCGCTGCGGCAAGGCGCTCGCCCATGCGGCGCTGGGCGTCGGCGACGAAGAGGCCCTCGACGCGAGACGCGCCGGCCGGATACGTGAGGAGGTGCTCGAAGAAGGGCCCGGTGAGCGAGTCGCCTCGGACGAGCCGGTGGTCGAGGAAGGTGAGCGGATAGCCCTCGGAGTAGCTCTCGAGCCAGAGGGCGAGCTTGGCGAGCTCGACGGCGAGGGGGTTCTTGTCGACGCCGTAGAGGCAGTGGACGGCGACGAGCCTCCGGCAGAGCGCGAGCGCGAAGCTCTGCGAGTGGCCGGACTCGCCGCCCTCGGGAGCGCGCGAAGGCAGGTAGGCGACGAGCGCGTCGTCGGGGTCGGGAAGCTCCTCGATGCGGCGGCGAAGCGCGGCCGCACGCTCGCGCTCGCGCGCGGCCTCTTCGGGCTTTGCCTTCGCCGCGGCTTTCTCGGCGGCGTCCTCGGCTTTGGCGGCGAGCTCGTCGCAGAGGCGGCAGGCCTCGTAGAGCGCGTCGCCGAGAAAGCGGCAGGCCTCGACGAGAAAGTGCCCGCTCCCCATCGCGGGGTCGAGGACGCGAAGGCGAAGGATCTCGGCGGGCCTTGGATCTGCCGCCGGGCTCCTCTCGGCGACGAGCGTTCCGAGCGTCTCCTGCACGAGGAAGCGGACGAAGGCGTGCGGCGTGTAGTAGGAGCCGCTCGACTTTCGTCCGAGGCCAACGCGCAAGAAGAAGCGTCCTTCGGGGATGTCCTCGACGAAGACCACCTTGCTCTTGCCGCGCGCGGGAGCGTCCTCGTCCTCGGTGTCGGGTGAATCGTCTTCGCCCGCGTCGTCCCCCGGAGTGGCTGCGGCCGTGCTCGCACGGTAGGGATCGGCCTGCGCGGCGGGGACGACGACCTCGAGCTTCGCGCGGCGAAGCCTCGCCATCGGCTCCGCGGCGATTCCGGGCTCGAGCTCGAGGAGCGCCTCGTAGACGCGGCCGAGATCCTCGACGCCCAGCGATCCGTAGTGGACGCGCGCGCGGCCGTCACCGCCTTCGTCGGTCCAGAGGAGCCGGTCGAGGAGCCTTGCCACCGCGCGCTCGCCCCAGACGAGGTCGCCGAGGAGCGGGAGCGCGCCCTTGCCGAAGAGCATCCCGCCGAGGGCGTGAACGCGAAGCTCGCTCGATGCGAGGCCGTCCTCGAAGACGCGGAAGAGCGCGCGAAGGCCGCTTTCGAGAAAGCCGCCCGTCACGGCGCCGCCATCGAGAACGCGGCGAACGAGCGGAGCGAGCGCCGTCTGCGGCGAGAAGGTGCTCCGCCAGAGCGAGGTCGCGGCGAAGCTGAAGGCGCGCGCGGGATCGGCCGAGGTCTCGAGCTCGAGGACGAAGAGGAGCCGGTAGACGAGAAGGAGCCCCTCCTTCCAGAGCTCGTGGGCGAGGGCGTCGGCGCCGCCGCTTCGGCTGCGCGCGTCCTCGAGCGCGGCGCGGTTCTCGGGGCGGTCGAGAACCTCCTGCACGAAGCCGATCACGGCGGCCTGCGCCTGCCTGCGGAGCTTTCCGGTGACGCCGGTCTGCGCGAGGCGCGCCTCTTCGACGATCTCGGGAAGCGCCAGAAGGCCCTCGGGGCTCGCGAGCGCGCGAAGCAGGCGAAGCGAATCGGGAAGGTCGCGGGCGCCTCGCCAGCCTCCCGAGCGGTCGAGGCGGATCGCGAGATGGCTCGCCGGGCGCGCCGGGTCGCAGACGAGCAGGCGCAGCTCGAGGCCGTCGGTGAGAAGCCCAGCGCGCTCGCCGCTCGCGAGAAGGACGCGCACCGCAACGCGCTCGGGGCTAAAGCGGTAGGCCCGGCCGCGGCGCGCGGGAGCGTCGAGGTCGGTCCCGGCCGGAAGCGCCCACGCGCGAAGCTGCGCCTTCGAATCCGCGCTCTCGAAGAGATGGCCGCCGTCCTCGCTCCCCTCGCGGGTCGCGACCTCTTCTGCGGGAACGAGCCTCGCGTAGCCGAGGCGCGCGGTGAGGGGATCGAGGACGTGATTCTTCACGCGAAGCGCCCCGCCGTGCTCGCCGA
>CAYOIG010000099.1:0-11021 GCA_964403915.1 uncultured Myxococcaceae bacterium | reverse complement strand
CCCTCGCCGACGGTGGCAACGGCCACACGCGTCGCACCCGCGAGCGTGAGCACGCGCGTCACGGCTTCGGCGCCGTGGCCGTAGGCGTCGGCCTTCACCACGGCGATCAGCGGGCGGCCGGCTGCGAGCTCGCAGGCCCGTGCATAGCTCGCGCGCAGCGCCCCGAGATCGATCAGCGCCCGCGTCGGCCCGCCGCCGCCCGCCTGCAGCTCCGTCACGCCCCCTCCCTCCGTCGCCGGTCGCCGAGCCTACCCGAAGCCGCGCGCCTTTCCCCGCCGTGCCCGTCGGCCGGGTTTGACCCGCTCTCGCGCCTCCCGTAGCCTCGCAGCATCCCGATCCAACGGAGCGAGCGGTGGCCGAGCAGGCCCTTTCGGTGCTGGTGAACGGCGAGCCCCGGAGCGTGCCGGCGGGCGCCACCGTCGCTGCGCTGCTCGGGCTGCTGGGGGTGCACGGACGCCGGCTCGCCGTCGCCGTGAACCGCAGCGTCGTACCGCGTTCGCGCTACGACCGTGTCGCCCTCGCCGCCGGCGACCGGATCGAGATCCTCGAGGCGGTGGGCGGAGGCTGAGACCGTGTCGGACGCCGCATTCACCCTGGGCGGCCGGAGCTTCCGGTCGCGTCTCATCGTCGGGAGCGGCAAGTACGCCTCCCTCGAGCAGACCCTCGCCTGCACCCGCGAGAGCGGGGCCGAGATGATCACCGTGGCGCTGCGCCGCGTGAAGCTCGACGCGCCGAAGGGCGAGAACCTGCTGGAGGCGCTCTCGTCCGCGGGCTACGTCGTCCTTCCCAACACGGCCGGGTGTTACGACGTGGAGAGTGCCCTCACGACCGCGCGACTCGGCCGCGAGCTGCTCGGCACCGACCTCGTGAAGCTCGAGGTGATCGGCGACGAGCGCACCCTCTTCCCCGACGTCGCGGGCACGCTCGAAGCGGCGCGACAGCTCGTCGCCGAGGGCTTCGCCGTCCTGCCCTACGTCACCGACGACCCGGTGGCCTGCCAGAAGCTCGCAGCCATGGGCTGCGCGGCCGTGATGCCGCTGGCCGCACCCATCGGCTCGGGCCTCGGCATCCGCAACCCGGCCAATCTGCGCATCATCCTCGAGACCGTGAGCGTGCCGGTGATCGTCGATGCCGGTGTCGGAACGGCGAGCGATGCCGCGGTGGCGATGGAGCTCGGCTGCACGGCCGTGCTCATGAATACGGCGATTGCCGGCGCGAAGGATCCCCTCGGCATGGCGCGCGCCATGAAGCTCGGCGTCGAGGCGGGCCGCCTGGCCTTCGAGTCGGGGCGCATCCCGCGGCGACTCTACGCCTCGGCCTCGAGCCCCCTCGACGGCCTCGCGAGCTTCTGAGCCCGCGGAGCCCCGCGCTGGCACCCTCGCGCCCGATCCTGTGTCTCGTGACGGATCGGAGCGTCTCGCGCCTTCCCCTCGCGCAGGCCGTTGCCGCGGCGGTGGCGGGCGGCGTCGATCAGGTGCAGATCCGCGAGCAGGGCCTCGGCGCTGCCGCCCTGCTCGCGCTCGCCGAAGAGCTGGCGCATGCGGCGCGGGAAGCCGCGCGCGCCGGCGGCCGGAGCGTCACGATCGTCGTCAATCGGCGCCTCGACGTGGCGCTCGCGCTCGGCAACGCTGGCGTACACCTCGGCACGGGAGCCGTCACTGTCGGGGACGCGCGCCGCCTGCTCGGCCCCTCGCTTCCGGTGGGCGTCGCGGCCCACGCTCCCGCCGAAGTCGAGGCCGCTGCGCGCACGGCTGCGAGCTACGCCTTCCTCGCGCCGATCTTCGCACCGCGCTCGAAAGCGGCCACGCGCCCCGCGCTCGGCCTCGCCGCGCTCGCAGAGGCCGCGCGCGCACGGCTCCCGGTGCTCGCCCAGGGCGGCTGCGACGCGACGAACGCGGCTGCGCTCGTGGCCGCGGGCGCCGCCGGTCTCGCCGTCACGGGCGCCATCCTGCTGGCAGAGGATCCCGGCGCAGCCGCCGCAGGCATCCGGCACGCGCTCGATGCCGCCGGCGCTACGCCTCCGGCAGCGTGAGCGTGCTCGCGCCGCGCGCGGCGCGCACGAGCCAGGCGCGGGGCGTTCGACCGTAGCGGCGGGCGAAGCCCGTCTCGAGCGCGTCTCGCGCGGCTTCGGCCGCTGCGCGTTCGACGAGGTGCACGGTGCAGCCGCCGAAGCCCGCGCCGGTCATGCGCGAGCCGAAGACGCCCGGCGCCCCGTCGCCGATCTCGCACAGGGCCTCGGTCTCGGCCACGCTGACCTCGAAGTCGTCGCGCAGGCTGGCCATGCCGGCGCGCAGGGCGGCCCCTGCCCGGACGAGGTCACCCCGCACCAGCGCAGCGCAGACCTCCTCGACGCGGGCATTCTCCGTCAGCACGTGGCGCGCCCGGCGCAGCGGCAGCGGCTCGAGCGCGGCTTCGAGAGCGGGCAGATCCGCGACCGCCAGCGCGCTCAGCGTGGCCGCGGCCGCCGGCGCGATGCCGGCTGCCTTCGCAGCGGCGAGGGCCGCCTCGCACTCGCGCCGCCGCCGGTTGTAGTCGCCGTCCGAGAGCGCGTGGCGGACGCCCGAGTCGACGATCAGCAGGGCCGCCTCTGCCGGCAGCGGCACCGACGTCACGGCGAGCGAGGTGCAGTCGATCCGCAGCGCCGCGCCCGCGCGGCCGAGGGCGCTCGCGAGCTGATCCATCACCCCACACGCCACGCCCACGAAGCCGCTCTCGGCACGGTGCGCGAGGAGCGCTCTCTCTTCGGGCTCGATCTCGCGGCCGACGGCCTGCGCGAGCAGGGTCGCCATGGCGACCTCGAGGGCTGCCGAGCTCGAGAGACCCGCACCGGCCGGCACCTCGCTCGCCACCAGAACGTCGAGGCCCGGCACCGCCCTCCCCTGCTCGCGGAAGGCGAAGACGACTCCCTGCACGTAATCGATCCAGCCCCCAGTGCGGGCCGGGGCCGTCGCATCGAAGTCGGCCTCGGCCGCGAGCTCGCGGGAAAAGACGCGGATGCGGTCGTCCCCGCGCCGGGCCGCGACCACGACGGTCTCGCGGTCGATGGCACACGGCAGCACCAGCCCGCCGTTGTAGTCCGTGTGCTCGCCGATCAGATTCACGCGGCCCGGGGCGCGCGCGGCGAGGTCGGGCCTCCGGCCGAATCGGCGCCGGAACTCCCCGACCAGATCCTGTGCGAAGCGGCCCGGATCGTCCGGCATGCCCCTCCCGGCGGCCATGCCGAGCCGTGGCGGAACTGCGGCCGCGCGGCAGACTACCATGCCGCAGTGAATACCCCGCCCAGGCTCCGCGTCCGACGATCGGCCATGCGCAATGCCGCAGCCGGTGTCGCCTGCTCGTCCCTATTGCTCCTGGCCGCCGGGCCTGGGCGAGCCGCCGATCCCTTTCTGCGGCACACGGCCACGGTCGATGCGGTACGAAAGGTTGGGCCTGCCGTCGTGAACATCACCACCGAACGGGTCGTGCAGCAGAGTCCCTTCCAGCCTTTCTTTGGCCTGCCCGACGCCGACCGCTTCTTCTCCGACCTCTTCGAGCGCGGCGCACCGCGAACCGTGCAGAGCCTCGGCTCGGGGGTCCTGATCGATGCCGAGCGGCACGTGCTCACCAACGAGCACGTCATCAACCGGGCGACGCGCATCCGCGTGCAGCTCGCCGACGGCCGGCAGTTCGAGGCGACGCTGGTGGGCGCCGACCCGAACAACGACCTCGCGGTGCTGAAGGTCGAGAGCGGCGAGCCGCTGCCCTGGGTGACTCCCGGCTCCTCGGCCGATCTTCTGGTCGGCGAGCCCGTGATCGCCATCGGCAACCCGTTCGGTCTCTCGAATACGGTCACGACGGGCGTGCTCTCGGCGAAGGAGCGCTCGCTGCGGACGGAGAACCGCGTCTTCCACGGCTTCCTCCAGACCGACGCCTCGATCAACCCGGGCAACTCGGGCGGCCCGCTGCTCAATGCCGAGGGCGCCCTCGTCGGGATCAACAGCGCCATCTACGGCGGCGCGCAGGGCATCGGCTTCGCGGTGCCGATCGACGTGGCCAAGCGCATCGTCGACGACCTCATCGAACACGGCGAGGTGGCGCCGGTCTGGCTCGGGATCGACGTGCAGGATCTCGATGCACGGCTGCAGGAGTCGTTCCAGGTGCCCGACCGTGTGAGCGGCGCTCTCGTCTCCGGCGTTCGCAGCGGCACGCCCGCCGCCGGCGCGGGGGTGCGCCGCGGCGACATCGTGACGCACGTCGAAAAGCGCCCCGTCCACGGCGCGCGGGAGTTCTACGAGCTGCTCGAGCACGTGACGGTCGGCGACGAGGTCGATCTCGACGTCTTTCGCGAGGGCGGCGGGCGGACGGTCCGGCTCACGGCCGCGCCGGTGCCCGACAGCGCCGTCGCAGAGCTCACCGGCCAGCTCCTGGGCCTCGAGCTCGCGGCGCGCGGCAAGGGCGCATTCGGCGTGACGAGCGTGCGGCGCGGCAGCGGCGCAGCACAGATCGGCATCCAGCCCGGCGATCTGCTGCTCGGCATCAACGGCAAGCCGCTGCCGGATGCGAATGCGCTGCGTACGGCGGTGCTCGATCTCCGCGGCCGGCAACAGGCGCTGCTCGTGGTTCAGCGCGGACCCGGTCGATACCATGTCACGGTTCCCCTCCTCTGAGGGCGAAGCAAGAGGTACGAAGCAAGATGAACGGCCGACGACTCGCGGTGATCCTCCTCCTTCTCGGTGCCGGGGGGCTGCTGCTCACCTGGTCGGGCGTGCAGCCGCGGGTCGAGCTGCGCGAGAACAGTGCGAATGCGATCGATCTCTTCGGCAAGAAGAGCGAGAACGGCGACGGCGGCAGCGCCGCACCCTTCTGGAACGAGCAGAAGCCCGCGGCGCCGCCGGCGGTGTCTCTCCAGGGCGTCGGCAGCTTCGCCGACCTCGCCGAGAAGGTTTCGCCTGCGGTCGTCAACATCCAGACCTCGAAGAAGATGACGAGCGGCCAGCCGGGACAGCCCGGTCAGCCCCCCTCCGAGTTCTTCGGCGGTCCCCTCGGCGAGCTCTTCAGGCAGCGCGAGTTCAAGGTGCCGAGCCTCGGCACCGGCTTCGTGGTCTCGTCGGACGGCTACATCGTCACCAACAATCACGTGGTCGAGGACGTGGATTCGATCAAGGTCGGCTTCCTCGACGGCAGCGAGCTCGACGCCGAGATCATCGGCCGCGATCCCAAGACCGATCTCGCGCTGATCCGCGTGAAGACGACCAAGGAGCTGCCGGCGCTGCCGCTCGGCGACTCGGACCGCGTGCGGCCCGGCGAGTGGGTGGTCGCCATCGGCAACCCCTACGGCCTCGCCAATACCGTGACGGCCGGCATCGTGAGCGCAACGGGACGCAATCTTCGGAGCGGCCCCTACGACGACTTCATCCAGACCGATGCCGCCATCAATCCCGGCAACTCGGGCGGCCCGCTGCTGAATCTCGCAGGCGAGGTCGTCGGCATCAACACCATGATCAACCCGCAGGCGAACACCATCGGCTTCTCCGTGCCGGTGAACCTGGCCAAGGAAATCCTCCCGCAGCTGCGCGCGAGCGGGCACGTGACGCGGGGCTGGCTCGGCGTGCAGATCCAGGAGATCTCGCCCGAGATCGCCGAGAAGCTCGGGCTGAAGGACAAGGAAGGAGCACTGGTCTCGAGCGTCGATCCGAAGGGGCCCGCAACGGCGGCGGGCGTGAAGCGCGGCGACGTGATCCGCAAGTTCAACGGCAAGCCCGTCACCAGCATGTCCGAGCTGCCGCGCCTCGTGGCGAACGTGCCGCCCGGCCAGGTGGCGGAGCTGCTGGTCGTGCGCGACGGCAAGGAGGAGACCCTCGGCGTGAAGGTCGGCACCCTCGCCGACAGCCAGCAGCAGGCGAAGGCCGACACCGGCCAGGGTCCGGCGGTCTTCGGCCTCCACGCACAGAACCTCACCCCGGAGATCGCGGAGCAGCTCGGCATGGAGGGCACAGACGGCGTGGTCGTGACGGCCGTCGAGCCCGACAGCCCGGCCGAGGAGGCCGGGATCCGGCGCGGCGACGTCGTGCTCGAGGTCGATCGCCAGGCCGTGACCGACGCAGCCGAGTTCCGTCGCAAGCTCGACGCCGCGGGCAAGGGCGCCCTGCTCCTGGTTCGCCGAGGAGAGGCGACGCTCTTCGTGGCCCTCAAGCGCACCGGATAGATCCGACCCCGCCCGGGCCACGCCCGGGCGGGGGTTGCCCTGGGTCGGCTCGTGCTTAAATCGCGGGCATGAGACTCGACAAGCTCACCGTAAAGGCCCAGGAAGCCCTGTCTGAAGCGCTGTCGCTGGCCGCGAGTCGCGGCCATGGCAGCGTCGAGCCTGCGCACCTGCTGCGCGCCCTGCTCGGGCAGAGCGAGGGCGTGGCGGTGCCTGTGCTCCAGAAGCTCGGCGTCGATCCGCGCCAGCTCCTGCAGGCCGTGGACGAGGGCCTCGGGCGAGCGCCGAAGGTCTCGGGCGGCGGCCAGCCGCGCCCCTCCGCCGCGCTCGAGCGCGTGCTGCAGGCGGCTGCGCGCGAGGCCGAAACGCTCGAGGACGAGTACATCGCGAGCGAGCACCTGCTCCTCGCGCTCGCGGGCGAGACGGCCGACGCCGCGGGCCAGGCTCTCGGCAAGGCCGGAGCCACGCGCGATGCGCTGCTGAAGGCCCTCGCGTCCGTGCGGGGCGGCGCACGAGTGACCGATCCCGATGCCGAGTCGAAGTACCAGTCGCTCGAGAAGTTCGGCCGCGACCTCACCGAGGTGGCGCGCAAGGGCAAGCTCGATCCCGTGGTGGGCCGCGACGAGGAGATCCGTCGCGTGGTGCAGGTGCTCTCGCGCCGCACCAAGAACAACCCCGTGCTGATCGGCGAGCCGGGCGTCGGCAAGACGGCCATCGTCGAGGGGCTCGCCCAGCGCATCGTCGCCGGCGACGTGCCCGAGACGCTGAAGGACCGGCGCCTGATCAGTCTCGACATCGGCAGCATGATCGCCGGATCGAAGTATCGCGGCGAGTTCGAGGATCGGCTGAAGGCCGTCCTGCGCGAGGTCTCCGAGGCGCAGGGCCAGGTGATCCTCTTCATCGACGAGCTCCACACCATCGTCGGCGCCGGCGCGGCCGAGGGCGCCGCCGACGCGGCCAACATGCTCAAGCCCGCCCTCGCGCGTGGCGAGCTGCGCTGCATCGGCGCCACCACCCTCGACGAGTACCGCAAGCACGTGGAGAAGGACGCCGCGCTCGAGCGCCGCTTCCAGCCGGTCTTCGTCGGCGAGCCGAGCGCCGAGGACACGATCTCGATCTTGCGGGGGCTGAAGGAGCGCTACGAGGTGCACCACGGCGTGCGCATCCAGGACGCTGCGCTGGTGGCCGCGGCCACGCTCTCGCACCGCTACATCGCCGACCGCTTCCTGCCCGACAAGGCGATCGACCTCGTCGACGAGGCTGCGAGCCGCGTGCGGGTGCAGATCGACTCGATGCCCGAAGAGCTCGACCAGCTCGGGCGCAAGCTCGTGCAGCTCGAGATCGAGCGCGAGGCACTCAAGAAGGAGTCCGACGCCGCAAGCCGCGAGCGACTCGTGCGCGTCGAGCAGGAGATTGCGGATCTGAAGGATCGCGGCGACGGCATGAAGGCCCGCTGGCAGAACGAGAAGGGCGCCATTGCAACGCTGCGCGCGCTCAAGGAGAAGCGCGAGGCGCTGGGCGCCGAGCTCGAGCGCACGCAGCGCCAGGGCAACCTCGAGCGCGCGGCCGAGATCCGCTACGGAAGCCTCATCCAGCTCGAGAAGGACATCGACGCCGGGCAGGCGGCCCTCGAGTCGCTCCAGAAGGAGGGCTCGCTTCTCTCCGAGGAGGTGACGGCCGAGGAGATCGCCGAGATCGTCTCCAAGTGGACGGGCATCCCGGTCGCGAAGATGATCGAGGGCGAGCAGGAGAAGCTCCTGCACATGGAGGAGAAGCTCCGCCAGCGCGTCGTCGGCCAGGACGAGGCGCTGCAGGTCGTCTCGGCGGCCGTGCGCCGCGCGCGGGCCGGGCTCCAGGACCCGAACCGGCCGATCGGCTCGTTCATCTTCCTCGGCCCCACGGGCGTCGGCAAGACGGAGACCGCGCGGGCGCTCGCCGCGTTTCTCTACGACGACGAGCACGCCGTCGTGCGGATCGACATGAGTGAGTTCATGGAGAAGCACTCGGATTCGCGCCTCATCGGCGCTCCGCCGGGCTACGTCGGCTACGAGGAGGGCGGAACGCTCACCGAGGCCGTGCGTCGCCGGCCCTACAGCGTGGTGCTCTTCGACGAGATCGAGAAGGCCCACCCCGACGTCTTCAACGTCCTGCTGCAGGTGCTCGACGACGGCCGTCTCACCGACGGCCAGGGCCGCACCGTCGATTTCCGCAACACGGTGCTCATCCTCACGTCGAACGTCGGCAGCGCTTTCATCATCGAGCTCGGCGAAGACGATCGACCGGAGATGGAGCGGCGGGTGATGGAGGCGCTACGCGCTCAGTTCAAGCCCGAGTTCCTGAACCGGATCGACGACGTGATCCTGTTCCGCCAGCTCGGCCGCGAGCAGATCGAGCGCATCGTCGACATCCAGCTCGAGCGGGTGAAGAAGCTTCTGTCGGAGCGCCGGATCGAGATCGACGTTACGCCCGAGGCCCGGAAGCTGCTGTCCGAGAAGGGCTACGACCCTCACTACGGCGCGCGGCCGCTCAAGCGCGTGATCCAGCGGCTGGTTCAGGATCCGCTGGCCATGAAGATCCTCGAGGGAGAGTTCCCCGAGGGCTCGAAGGTGAGCGTCGACGCGCGTCTCTCGGGCGAGGCGCTGGAGCTCCGGAAGACCTCGTAGGCGAAGAGGCCGGCGCGGTGCGGCTCAGGCTGTGCCGTGCGCCACGTGCGCCTCGGCCGGAGCGTCCGCCACCGACGGCGCCACGCAGACGCGGTTGCGCCCGTTGCGTTTTGCGTCGTAGAGCGCAGCGTCGGCGGCCGCGATCAGCGGCTCGGGCGCCTCCGAGATCACCTGGAGCTGGGAGGCGAGGCCGATGCTGATGGCGACGGGGATCGGCGAGCCTTCGAAGACCACCGGCTGCTCGGCGGCCCGCTCGCGGAAGCGCTCGGCCACCTCGAGGGCCTCGTCGCCGGCGCAGCCCGGAAGCAGGATCAGGAACTCCTCACCGCCGTAGCGTCCGACGGCATCGTAGGGCCGCACCAGCTCGGCCATCCGGCGCGCCATCTCTCGCAGCACGGCGTCACCGGCCAGATGGCCGTAGGTGTCGTTCACGCGCTTGAAGTGATCGACGTCCGCCATGAGGATCGAGAGCGACGTGCGCTCGCGACGTGCACGCGCGAGCTCGCTTGCGAAGATCTCGAGGATGGCGCCGCGGTTGAACAAGCCCGTGAGCACATCGCGTCGCGCGAGCGCGCGGATCTCTTCCTTCTGCGCCTCGACCCGCTCCTGCAGCTCGATGATGCGGCGGCCGGCGTTGAGCCGATGGCGCAGCTCGAGCGGGCTGTAGGGCTTCGTGACGTAGTCGTCGGCGCCGGCGTCGAGGCCGACCACCACGTCCTCCTTGCCGCCACGAGAGGTGAGCAGCAGCACGTAGACGTAGGGCTCCTCGCGCTGACGAAGCAGGCGGCAGACCTCCGGGCCGTCGAGACCCGGCATCATCCAGTCGAGAACGGCGAGCCGTGGCGTGTCGGGTTGCTGCAGCACCTCCCACGCCTTCGTGCCGTCGTTGACCAGGATGGCCTCGTAGCCCCACGAGCGGACCATGGCCACCAGCTTCCGCGAGGAGACCAGCTCGTCTTCTGCCAGCAATACGCGCATCGAGAGGCGTTTCGGCCATGCGGGGATACGCCTGAAGGCCGGTCAGAGGAAGATCAGGGAGAAGACGGCCGCCATCTCCGGCCAACGGCAGCTCTGCCTCCGGCATGCGCAACCGCAGGGGCCATCCTCGCTACCGCACCTGCCCGGCAGCTCCGGCGCGGGCCGGGCCGAGCCCGGCCGCATCCCGCGCGGCCGCCAGGACAGGGGCTCCGAGCGCGCGGGCGCGCCGCGCCCCTTCGGCCAGGATCTCCTCCACCGCTTCGGGGCGTGCCGCGTAGCGCGCACGGCGCTCGCGCAGCGGGGCGAAGTGCTCCATGAGGCGGGCGAGAAGATCCTTCTTCACCTCGCCGTAGCCGAGCCCGCCTGCGCGGGCGCGCTCGGCCATCGCGTGGCGGCCGGCCGCGTCCGCGAAGAGATTCCAGAGCTGGAAGACCGTAGCGGCGGGATCCTTCGGCTCCTCGACCGGCGTCGAGTCCGTGACGATCCCCATCACCGCCTTCTTGACCTCCTTCTCCGGGGCGAACATCGGGATCGCATTGCCGTAGGACTTGCTCATCTTGCGGCCGTCCGTGCCCGGCACCACGGCGACGCCTTCGAGGATGTGCGGCTCCGGAAGCTTCAATACGTCGCGCGCGTAGGCGTGGTTGAAGCGCTGCGCCATGTCGCGGGCCATCTCGAGATGCTGCTTCTGGTCCTGCCCGACCGGCACCAGGTCGGAGTGGTAGAGCAGGATGTCGGCCGCCATCAGCACCGGGTAGGCAAAGAGGCCGTGATCGGACGGCGCACCCTGGGCGACCTTGTCCTTGTAGGCATGGCCGCGCTCGAGCAGACCCATGGGCGTCACCGTCGAGAGCAGCCAGGCCAGCTCGCAGACCTCGGGCACGTCGGATTGGCGGAACAGGATCGCCCGCGCAGGATCGAGACCGCAGGCCAGATAGTCGAGGGCCACGTCGTGGGTGAGGCGCCGGCGTTCGGCGGCATCGCGCAGCGACGTCATCGAGTGATAGTCGGCGATGAAGTAGAGCGTCTCGGCATAGCGCTCCTGCAGCGCCACGTACTGCTGGAGGGCGCCAAAATAGTTGCCGAGGTGGAGCTGTCCCGAGGGCTGCGTGCCCGAGAGAACCCGCATCGCTCAGGCGTTCACGTACGTGAGCCAGTGATCGAAGGCCGGATCGAGGCCGCCGGTCACCTCTTCGAAG
>CAYOIG010000098.1:0-2701 GCA_964403915.1 uncultured Myxococcaceae bacterium | reverse complement strand
AGGGCCGCCCATACGCGGTCGCCGCCCTGCTCGGCGACGCCGGCGACGCCGCTTGCTTCGAGGGCGGAAGCTTCGCGACTTTCTACCTCTCGCCCCGCGACTACCACCGCTTCCATGCGCCCTGTGCGGTGCGCGTCGAGGCCGCTCGCCATCTCCCGGGAACGCTCTGGCCCGTGAACCGCATCGGCCTCGAGGGCGTCGACGGCCTCTTCGCTGAGAACGAGCGCATCTGCGCCTTCTTCCGCGTGGCGCAGCCCGGCGGCGGAGCGCTCTGCCTCGTGGCGGTCGGCGCCACCCTCGTGGGCAAGGTGAGGGTGCGCTTCGACGACCTCACGACGAACCGCGCCGGCGCCGTGCCCACCGAGCGGCGCTACGGCGCTGCGGGCGCCTGCTACGCGAAGGGCGAGGAATGGGGGCGCTTCGAGTTCGGCTCGACGCTCGTGCTGCTGCTGCCGAAGGGGGTGGCCGCGCTGGAGGTCCGCCCGCCCGCCACCCCGCTGCGCCTCGGCGAGCGGATCGGCTGCCTCTTGGCCACGGGGGAGACTGGCCTTCCCGCCCACTGACGCTATTGTCATCTACTGACATGACTGTCAGCACCGGCCCTGCCCAGCCCCGAGAGACCGCCGCCGCGCGTAGCCGCGCCGCCACGCGCGAGCGCCTGATCGAGAGCGCTCGGGGGCTGTTCGCCGAGCGCGGCCTGCGCGGCGTCACCACCCACGACATCGCCCACGGCGCCGGCCTCGCAGCCGGCACCTTCTACCTGCACTTCCCGGACAAGCGCACCCTCTTCCGCGAGATCGCCGCCGAGAGCGTCGCTGTGCTCCGCGAGCGCCTCGAGAAGGCGGCGGCCGGCGCCCGCGATCTGCAGGCCCTCGTTCGCGGCCACGCCACCGCCATGATCGAGTTCGCCGAAGACCACCGCGATCTCGTGCGCATCCTCTTCAGCGCCGATGCCGACGCGGCCGCCGTCAGCGCCGACGTTCTCGACGAGCTCGCCGCGGCCATCGCCGCGGGCCGACGCGAGCGCCAGCTCCAGGGCGCCGCTTCGCCAGACCTCGACGCCGCCGTTCTCTCGCAGGCCCTCGTGGGCATGTGGGCGCGGGTCGTGGCCTGGTGGGCGCAGGATCCGCGCCGTGCCCCGCGCACGGCCGTGATCGACACGCTCACCCGCATCCAGCTCGAAGGCACCCAGCCCGGACCCCGACCCTGAAGGAGATCATCATGGCCGAGACCCACATCACGCACGATCCGATCTACAACACGGTGCATCGCGACGACTTTCTCTCTCTCATCGAAGTCGGGCGTTACGCCGAGCGCACGAACGCCTTCGATTCGATCATCTCCGCGACCGAGGACCACTTCTGGGATCCGACCGATGCAGCGTACATCGACTTTGCGGCAGCGAAGCCGATCGATCTCGGCGAAGAGACGATCATGCCGCGCGAGTTCACCGTCGAGCTCTCCTGCGCCGTCGCCGACCGGCTCGACGAGGGCCAGAAGATCCGGCTCGCGAACCAGAGCACGCGATTCATGGTCTCGAGCCTGCTCCACGGCGAGCAGGGCGCCATGTCGCTCTCGGCGAGCCTGTGCCAGATCCTGCGGGATCCCGGGGCGCAGGAGTACGCCGCGAACCAGACGCGCGAAGAGGCCCGGCACGTGACGGGCTTCGCGCGCTACATGACCACCCGCTTCGGCACGCCGCTCAAGGCGGGCCCGACGCTGGCCGGGCTGCTCGACGATCTCGTCGGCTCCGCCTACGTCTACCGCAAGCTCGTGGGAATGCAGATGCTGATCGAGGGCCTCGCCATGGGGGCGTTCTCGACCATCCACGCGCGAACGCGCGATCCCCTGCTCCGCCGCCTGGTGCAGCTCGTGATGAGCGACGAGGCCTTCCACCACAAGTTCGGGAAGATCTGGGCCGACCGCACCATGCCGAAGCTCGACGCCGAGGAGCATGCGCGCGTCGAGGACTGGGCGGCCAGCACCTTCCAGAAGCTCCTCTTCAATCTCATCAACTCCGAGCAGAAGCAGGAGATCTACCGCGAGTTCGGCCTCGAGTGGCAGTGGGTGCGCGCGTCGATCCTCGAGGCGTTCACCGATGCCGACCGGCGCAAGAGCATGACCGAGAGCACGAACATCTTCCGCGTGCTGATCAAGACCCTGCTGAAGGCTGGCATCATCACCGACCGCACCAAAGCCGTCTACGCCCAGTGGGTCGACATGGAGGAGCTGGCCCTCGAGCACGACGAGGTGGTCGGCACGGATCTCGCCGAGGCCACGACCGCGGAGCTGCGGGAGATCAACAAGACCCGCACCAAGATGGTTCGCCCTCTGCGCGCCGGCTGAGACGGGGGGGCCGATCGCACCGCGCCTCTTCTTTTCTGCTCCGGCGGGCGGCTGCCTATGCGATCCTTGGCGCGCGGCGCCGACTGACCGGCGCTGCGCCGAAGGGGTATTCATGCGCGCTGCCTTTGCCTTCGTCACCGCCCTCTTGCTCGCCACCCCGCTCGTCGCCGGGGCGGCCGATGCCGACCCCGACCCTGCATCGGGCGAGGATCTCTACCGGCGTTTTTGCAGCTCCTGCCACGGCCTCGACGGCACGGGGAACGGCCCGGTGGCACCGGTGCTGAAGGAGAAGCCCAAGGATCTGACGCGGATCGCCGAGCGGCACGGGGGGAAGTTCCCCTCCGCCGCGCTGGTG
>CAYOIG010000097.1:0-2104 GCA_964403915.1 uncultured Myxococcaceae bacterium | reverse complement strand
GCGCCTCGACGAGGTGACGGTGTCCGTGGGCCTGCTCCACGACGCCGTGGAGGACACCCTCACCACCTCGGCCGAGCTCCACCGTCTGTTTGGCGAGGAGGTGGCCTTCCTGGTCGACGGCCTCACGAAGATCGCCCGGATCGAGTTCACGTCGGCGCAGGAGCGACAGGCGGAGAACTTCCGGAAGATGCTGCTGGCGATGTCGAAGGACATTCGGATCCTGCTGGTAAAGCTCGCCGATCGCCTGCACAACATGCGTACGCTCGCCTTCATGGCCGAGGATTCCCGTCAGCGCGTCGCGCAGGAGACGCTCGACATCTACGCGCCCCTCGCGCATCGCCTCGGCATCCACTGGATGAAACAGGAGCTGGAAGAGCTCGCCTTCCGGGCGCTCAAGCCCGATGCCTGCCGGGAGCTCGAGGAGCAGCTTCGATCGAGTCGGAAGGAGCGCGAGGCCTACGTCGAGGAAGTGATCGGTGCCCTCTCCCAGAAGCTCACGGCCGCCGGCCTCGCGTGCGAGGTGACGGGGCGTCTCAAGGACCTCGCTTCGATCCACGCCAAGATGGAGGCGCGGGGCGTCGGCCTCGATCAGATCCACGACGTCATCGCCTTCCGCATCATTCTCGACGGCGCGAAGGAGCTGGTCTACTCGGCGCTCGGCATCGTGCACGCCACATGGACGCCGGTGCCCGGTCGCTTCAAGGACTACGTCGCACTGCCGAAGCCGAACGGCTACCAGTCGCTGCACACCACGGTGATCGGGCCCTACGGCGAGCGCATGGAGGTGCAGATCCGCACGTCCGAGATGCACGAGAACGCGGAGTACGGAATCGCCGCGCACTGGAGCTACAAGGAAGGCCGCGTCGGCGACGACGACGATGCGGCGCGGTTCGCGTGGCTTCGCCAGCTCCTCGAATGGCAGCGTGACCTCTCGGACCCGCACGAGTTCCTCGACACGGTGAAGGTCGATCTGTTTCCGGACGAGGTCTTCGTCTTCACGCCGAAGGGTGACGTCATCAACCTGCCGAAGGGAGCGACGCCACTCGATTTCGCCTACGCGATCCACAGCGAGGTCGGAGCGCACTGCGCCGGTGGTCGCGTGAACGGCCGTCTCGTGCCGCTGCGCCACCGCCTCAACGACGGCGACACCGTCCAGATCCTGACCAGCGCCTCCCAGGTGCCGCGCAAGGACTGGCTGGAGTTCGTGGTGTCGGGCCGGGCCCGCAGCAGGATCCGGCACGCCGTCCGGGCCGCGGAGAAGGAGCGGAGCTTCCAGCTCGGGCGTGAGATCCTGGAACGCGAGCTGCGTCGTGCGTCGCTCTCGCTGCCGAGACTCCTCGAAGGCGGCGAGCTGGCCGAGGTTGCGCGTGCCGAGGTGGGCGGCACGGTCGACGATCTGTTCTCGGCGGTGGGCTACGGCACCCTTCCCGCCGCCGAGGTGGTGCGAAGGCTCCGTCCCGAGGCGGCGCCGCCGAGAGAGCCGCCGCCGAAGCCCCGCCGGCGGAGCCTTTTCAGCCGCGCGCCGGCTCCCTCTTCGAGCGGCATCCGTGTGAGCGGGCAGGGCGACGTGCTGGTGCGCTTCGCCGGCTGCTGCGGGCCGCTCCCGGGCGACGAGATCGCGGGCTTCGTAACGCGGGGGCGCGGCGTGACGATCCACGCGAAGGAATGCGACAAGGCGTTCGTACTCGACCCCGAGCGCCGCATCGACGTGCAATGGGACGACGCCGCGAGCGTTCCGCGCCGGGTCAAGGTGCGCATCACGTCGGTGGATCGCCCGGGCATCCTCGCGGCCGTGACGAAGTCGATCTCCTCCGCCGGTCTCAACATCGACGAGGCGCGCGTCAACACCACGCCGGAGCAGAAGGCCGTCTCGAATTTCGACGTCTGGGTGAAGGATGTTCGGACGCTCAAGGCGGTGATGAAGGAGATCGAGCGGATCAAGGGCGTTCTCTCCGTCGAGCGCGTGAAAGTTTGAGCGCCAGCAGTGTGCCGGCGAGTGTGTGCATCATCGCCTGCAACGAGGAGAGGAACCTCCGGCGCTGCCTCGACTCGGTGGCGTGGGCGGAGGACCGGTTGGTGGTGGTGGACGCTCGCAGCCGCGACG
>CAYOIG010000096.1:0-11880 GCA_964403915.1 uncultured Myxococcaceae bacterium | reverse complement strand
GAGCACGCCGGAGATCATCGGATTGCGCACGTAGCGGTAGGGCCCTCGCACCACGAGACGCTGCGTCGGATCCCACGGCGCGAGCGTGCCCTCGCCCTCGGCGGCGAAGCGCCGGAGCGAGGCGAGGAAGAGCGCGAGACCTGACGCGAGCGCCAGCGCACCGGCTCCGACGGCGAGGCAGCCGCCCGCGCTCTGTGGAGCCTGCCACGCGGCCGCGCTGCGCGACGCGAGCCAGAGCGGCACGAGGATCACCACGGTGAACGGCAGCGCGCCGATGGCGAGGGCGTGCCGGAGAGCCGCTGCGCGCATGTCTTCTCCCGGTCTGGAGTATCGCGCAGGCACGGCCCCGGCTCCCGGCCGAGGCGGCGAAAGACCGGCACCTATGGCCTCAAGATATTGATTTGAAATAAGAATCACTACTCGGGCCCCGCGGTCGCCCGGTATGACGCTGAACATACCCTCACATCTGAATCGTTCCTCATAATCTCGCCGGATCGACCGGGAGGATGATGGCGATGGAAGCCCGACTCGAAGCGCCTGCCCCCGCGAGCCGCGCCGCGCGGCGGCGGATGCGCACGCGAGAGCGGCTGGTGGATGCGGCGCGCGCGGTGATCGCGCGGCAGGGGATCGACGTCACCACCATCGCCGACATCACGAGCGAGGCCGACGTTGGTACGGGCTCCTTCTACAACCACTTCGAGTCGAAGGAGCGTCTGATCGAGACGCTGGTGGCACAGGCGATCGAGACCCACGGCGCGGCGCTCGACCGCAGAATCGACTCGCTCTCCGATCCCGCCGAGATTTTCTCCATCTGCGTTCGGCATACGATCCGGATGGCAGATCACGACCCCGTGTGGGCGTGGTTCACGGTGCGCGCAGGCCTCTACGTGCGCGAGCTCGAGTCGGGTCTCGGCGTGCGCCTGCTGCGCGACCTCGGCCGCGGCATCGAGAGCGGTCGCTTCATAAAGGGCGACGTCCGCTCGGCCCTGGTGGTGATCGGCGGGGCCGTGGTCGCGGCCATGCAGGGCCGTCTCCTCGGTGTGCACGACCTGCCGCCCGACCATCAGATCACCGAGCAGCTCCTGAGAATGCTCGGGGTTCCGCCAGAGGAGGCGGAGCGCATCGCCAGCGTTCCCCTCGACGACCCCCCGATCGAGACGGCGCGTTCGGCCGCGCCAGGAGGTGTCCGATGAGCTCGGCCAGCAGCACGCCCGCGCGTCAGGTCGCGATGGTCTTCGATCTCAACAAGTGCATGGGCTGCCAGGGCTGCGCCGTCGCGTGCAAGATGATCTGGACGCGCGAGCCCGGCGAAGAGCAGCAGTGGTGGTGCACCGTCAACACGCAGCCGGGCCGCGGCTCGCCGCGCGACTGGGAGCAGATGGGCGGCGGCTATCGCGACGGCCGCCTCACGCCCGGCCGGGAGCCCAGCTCCGGGGAGATCGGTGGCGGCTGGACCTTCAATCAGCAGGAGGTCTTCTTTGGCGGCCGCGGCCACGCGGCCCACCTCGAAGCGCGCGCCGACGGGAAGGCGCCCGAATGGGGCCCCAACTGGGACGAGGACCAGGGCGCGGGCGAATACCCGAACTCCTACTTCTTCTACCTGCCCCGGCTCTGCAATCACTGCACGAAGCCGGCTTGCGTCGAGGCCTGCCCGAACGGCGCCATGCGCAAGCGGCGCGAGGACGGGATCGTGGTGCGCGACGAGGAGGCCTGTCGGGGCGCGCGCGACTGCATCAAAGCCTGCCCCTACAAGAAGATCTACTTCAACCACGTGCGGGGCGTCTCGCAGCACTGCATCGGCTGCTGGCCGCGGCTCGAGCGCGGCGTGGCCCCGGCCTGCGTGCGCAACTGCCCCGGTCGCCTCGCCTTCGTGGGATTTCTCGACGACACCACGGGCCCGATCCACCGGCTCGTGCACGAGTGGCAGGTGGCGCTGCCGCTGCATCCGGAGTTCGGCACCGAGCCGAACGTCTTCTACGTGCCGCCGCTGTCGCCGCATCCGCTGCGCGCCGACCGCTCCATCGACGAGAGCAAGTCCCGCATTCCGCCCGAGTACCTGGAGTCGCTCTTCGGGCCTCGCGTGCATGGCGTTCTCGATCGCCTGCGCAGCGAGCTCGAGAGCGTGCGCGCAGGCGGCCGCTCGGAGCTGCTCGACACGCTGATCGCCTACGAATTCCGCTCGCTGCTCGGGCCTTTCACGACCGAGCCGGCACAGATCGGCGCGAGCGCGCCGAACACGGAGGCGCGATGACGCCCGCAAGAGAGGCCGGCACGACCGAGGAGCGCTATCGGCGGCGCCAGGAGTTCGACCGCGCCACGTTCGGAACCCACTGCGTCAACTGCCATCCGAACGACTGCCCGGTCTACGTCTTCGCGAAGGACGGCAAGGTGATCTTCGAGGAGGCGGCCGCCGTCCTCGGCACCGTCGAGCCGGGCGTGCCCGACATGAATCCGATGATCTGCCAGAAGGGGCTCGCGTGGAGCCGGCAGATGGACTCTCCGGATCGGCTGCTGCACCCGCTGCGCCGTGCCGGCGAGCGGGGCGAGGGGCGCTGGGAGCGCATCTCGTGGCAGGAGGCGCTCACCGAGACGGCCGACGCCATGCTCGATGCGATCGAGGAGATCGGCCCCGAGGCGATCGTGCTCGAGGGGACTCCCGAGATCTCGGCGACGATTCCTGCGGCGCGCTTCATGGGTGTGTTCGGCGGCACGGTGATCGACGTCGACGCCACGATCAACGACTTTTGGGCGGGCTACCAGGCCGTCTACGGCAAGTTCACCTTCGCCAGCTCCATCGACGACTTCTTCCATTCGGACGTGCTGCTGATCTGGCACGCCAATCCCGCCTACACGATGATCCCCGCCTTCCACTACCTGGTGGAGGCGCGCTACAAGGGCGCGACGGTCGTCCTCATCTCGCCGGACGTGAACCCGTCCCACAGCCACGTCGACTACCACGTCCCGGTGCGGCACGGAACGGACGGTGCGCTCGCCCTCGCCATGTGCCAGGTGGTGCTCACTGAGGGGCTCGCCGACCTGCGCTTTGCCAGCGAGCAGACCGATCTCTCGCTGCTCGTACGCACCGACACGGCCGAGTACCTGCGGGAGGCGGACGTGCGTGCCGACGGCCGCGCCGACCGGTTCTTTCAATGGCATCCCGAACGTGGTCTCGTGCCGGCAGACCCCGCGAGCCTGCGGCTCGACTTCGAAGCCGTTCTCGCCGGAACGCTCGAGGTCACGCTCGCTTCGGGGCAGAGCGTCAGCGTCGAGCCGCTTCTCGCGCGGGTTCGCCGCGAGCTCGACGCCCGCTACACGCCCGAGGCTGCTGCCTCCGTGTGCGAGGCGCATCCAGAGACGATCCGCATGCTGGCGCGAAAGGTGGCGCGCGGGCGCTCGCACATCGTTCTCGGTGCGGGCGTCGCGAAATATTTCCACGGTGACCTCATGACTCGCGCCATGCTCCTGCTGCTCGGACTCACCGGGAACTGGGGCAAGAAGGGAACCGGCGTGGGCGGCTGGTGCTCGTCGATGTTCGACGGCCACGGCACGGCGATGGCGAAGGCGAAGCCCGGCGTCGCGGGTGCCCGCGAGCTCTACGACGGCTTCCGGGCGATGACGGGTGCGCTGCGCGCGCAGGATCCGACTCTGACCAGCGAGCTCGCCGACCGGGCGCTCTGGCGCATGGTCGGTCCCTCGCGCGGCATGGTGCCGCCCGCCTTCTACTGGTACTGGCACGCGGGGTTCAAGGAGCGCTGGAACCGGCCGGAGTGGAACGACCCGGCGATGACGCGCTCCTTCGACGACTACTGGAAGGAGACGATCGAGTCCGGGGCCTGGAAGCTCTCGGCGAGCCCGCCGCCGGACCGGCCGCCGCGGGTGCTGCTCGAGATCGGCGGCAACACGCTGCGCCGAACGCGCGGCGGTCAGGGCGTACTGCTCGAGCACCTGTGGCCGAAGCTCTCGAAGATCGTCGCGATGGATTACCGCATGTCGGAGACCGCGCTGCACGCCGACATCGTGCTGCCCGCGACGCAGCACCACGAGAAGATCGCCCTCAACATGCCGACGCCGTGGACGATGCTGCTCACGATGTCGGATGCGGCCGTGCCGCCGCCGGGAGAGGCGCGCGGCGAGTGGGAGGTGCTGGCCGATCTGTCACGCGTGCTCGCAGAGCGCGCGAAGGCGCGCGGGATCGAGCAGTACGCCGACCGGCTCGGCACCACGCGCCGCTTCGACGATCTGTGGAGCCGCTTCACGCTCGACGGCGTCTTCGCCAGCGACGAGACGGCCGTGGCCGAGATGGTGGCCGACGCCGTCGAGATCGGGAACCTGCCGGCGGGCACGACGCTCGAAACCTTCCGCACGCAGGGCTACACGCGCTACGCCAACTGGGGCTTCCTCGCCCTCGCGACGGCTCAGGCATCTCCCTTCCCGCAGGCAGAGACGCACGCGCCGCTGCGCGATCACGTGGAAGCCCATCACCCCTACCCGACGCTCACGCGCCGCGCGCAGTTCCTGATCGACCACCCCTGGTTCCGCGAGGGCGGCGAGGATCTTCCGGCCCACAAGGAGCCGCCGGCCATGGGCGGCGCGCATCCGTTCCAGCTCTCGGGCGGGCACGCGCGCTGGAGCGTGCACGCCATGAACACGACCAATCCCCTGCTGCTCGAGACGCACCGGGGCAAGCCCTTCGTGCTGATCAACGATTGCGACGCGGAGACACGCGGCATCCGCGACGACGCTCCGGTGCGCGTGTGGAACGACGTGGGCGAGTTCGTCGTGTCGGCACGGACCAGCCCCACCCAGCGGCCGGGCGCGCTCACGATCTACAACGGCTTCGAGGGCTTCATGTTCCCGGGCGGGAAGGGACACAACGAGGTCGAGCCCGGCCTCGTGAAGTGGCTCCACCTGGTCGGCAACTACGGGCACCTCTCCTACACGCCCATGGAGTGGCAGCCCGTTCCCTTCGACCGCTGCATCCCCGTCGACCTCGAACCCCTCAAGGAGAAATCGTGATGAGTGAACCCATCAGCATGCCCTGGTCCAACCCGGTGTTCGCGAAGCCGCCCCATGCCTGGAAGGGCGTTCGCGTGGCGGTGTTCCCCTTCACGCCGCGTCCCGATGCGGTTCGCCGCATCCTGCCGCCGGGCATCGAGCCGGGCGAAGGGCAGGGAATGATCACGATGCTCTGCTACCCGCCCGGCGCGACCCGGCCCTTCAACGAGTGCGTGGTGCTGGTGCCCGTGCGCGTCGGCAAGACGGTCGGGAACTACGTCCCATACATCTACGTGACGACCGACGAGGCGCTCATCCCCGGCCGCGAGATCGCGGGCTTCCCGAAGAAGATCGCCGACGTGCGCTGGGAGCGGGACGGCAACCGCTTCGCAGGCTCGGCGACGCGCTGGGACAAGAAGATCCTCAGCCTCGAAGGGACGATCGACTCACCGATCCCCACGGAGATGGCGGCCGCGCAGAGCGAGGCGAGCCGCGTGCCGACCATCAACTACAAGCTCATCCCCGGACCCGCCGGCGAGATCGAGATCGAGGAGATCACGGCGGTCGATCTCGACCTGCAGACGCGGTCGGCCGAGATCGGGCGCGGGCGCCTGCACTGCGAGGCGTCGGCCGACGATCCGCTGGCGGATCTCATCCCCGACAGTGAGGGGCCGCTGATCGTGCTCCTCTCCGACAACACGATCCCGGCCGGCCGGGTGCTGCAGCGCATCGAGCGCAAGGAGCGTGCGGCGTGACGGAGCCCACCAGCGAGCAGCGGGAGGTGCAGGAATGGGCGCGGGAGTTCGCGCGGCGGAGCATCGCGCCGCGTGCGCTGATCCTCGACAAGAATCCCGATGACCCCGCGCGTGACGCGCTGATCCGCGAGGCGGCCAACGCCGGGATCCTCGGCGTCAATCTGCCCGAGTTTCTCGGCGGCGGGGGGCACGACCCCCTCACCGGGGCGCTCGTGACGGAGGAGCTCGCGGCTGCCTGTGCGGGCTGCTCCGTGCTCTTCGGCGCCACGATGCTGGGCATGATGCCGATCCTGCTCTCGGGCAATCTCGGCGCGATCCAGCGCTTCGTGACGCCAATCGTGAAGTCCTGGGATGGCGACCACCCGCAGCTCGCCGCCCTCGCGGCGACCGAGCCCGACGCGGGGTCGGACTTCATCATGGGGCATCCAGCGGGGCGGCTGCGCACGCGCGTCGAGAAGAAGGACGGCGGCTACGTGATCAACGGCCGCAAGATCTTCATCTCGAACGGGTCGCTTGCCAGCCTGGTGACGGTCTTTGCCTCCCACGATCCGTCGGGTCCGGTACGCGAGAGTCTCTCCTGCTTCGCGGTTCCGGCCGACACCAAGGGCTTCTCCGTCGGCCAGATCTTCGAGAAGATGGGCCAGCGGGCGTCGCCGGCCGTCGAGCTGCTCTTCGACGACGTCTTCGTGCCGGAGGAGAATCGCCTCGGCAACGAGGGCGGGGGCTGGGCGCTGAACCGCCTCATCATGTCGGTGACGAGAACGCCCGTCGCGACGATCGCGCTCGGCATCGCGCGGGCTGCCTACGAAAAGGCTCTCGAGTACGCGGAAGCCCGCGTGCAGGGCGGCGGGCCGATCGTTCGACACCAGGCGGTGGAGCTGATGCTCGCCGACATGGCGATCCGCGTCGAAGCAGCGCGGGCCCTCGTATGGCAGGCGGCGGCCTCGCTCGCGGCCGGCAAGCCCTCGCTCAAGCTCTCGTCCATGGCGAAGACCTTCGCCTCGGACGCGGCGGTAGCGAACGCTCTCGACGCCATCCAGATCCTCGGTGGCTACGGCTACATGCAGGAGTACGGCGTCGAGAAGCTGCTGCGGGACGCGAAGCTCACGCAGATCTACGAAGGAACGAACCAGATCAACCGCTTCGAGATCATGGAGGCGGTCGCGGCCGAACGCGGCGCGTGAACCGCCCATTGCCACGGGAGAGAGTTGCATGAGCCATCGAACGATGCGGGCAGCGCGCTTCCACGGCGGGCCCACGGGGCTGCGCCTCGAGAACGTTCCGTGGCCCGTCGCGGGGCCGGGCGAGGTGGTGGTGCGCGTCGCGGCCTGCGGCATCTGCGGGTCGGACGTGCACTTTCTCGAGGGCATGCCCGTGCCGGCACCGCTGCCGGTGACGCTCGGTCACGAGCCCGCCGGTGTGGTGGAGAGCGTCGGCGCAGACGTCACGGGCTGGAAGATCGGCGACCGCGTCGCGATCCATCTCGGCGTTGGCTGTGGCACCTGCGCGACGTGCCGGGGCGGCAGCCCCAGCGCCTGCCGCGCCCAGCGCTCGCCCGGGCTCCATCTCGACGGCGCCTTCGCCGAGGCGATCTGCATCCCGGCGACGAACCTCGTGCGCGTACCCGACGGTGTCTCGCTCGCTGCCGCGGCGCTCGCCACCGACTGTGTCACGAGCCCCTACCACGCCCTCGCCTGTCGCGGCCGGCTCGAGGCCGGCGAGCGTGTGGCCGTGATCGGGGTCGGAGGGCTGGGCGCGATGGCGGTCCGGCTCGCGAAGATTCTCGGTGCGGGCCAGGTGCTCGCGGTCGATCTCTCGACCGTTGCGCTCGAGCGCACCGCGAAGCTCGGCGCGGACGAGTGCATACGGATCGGCCCGAGCGAGGATCCCGCGCTGAAGATCAACCTGCTGACGCAGGGCGGCGCCGATCTCGTGATCGAGTGCGTCGGGCGACCGGAGACGGTGTCGGCCAGCGTGCGAGCGCTGCGCCCGGGCGGGCGCGTCGTCGTCGTGGGTGTCGGGATGCAGCCGCCACGCATCGACCTGCCCCAGGCGCTGTTCTGCGTCTGCGAGCTGAGCGTCCTCGGGAGCTTTGCCTCCCACATCGAGGATCTCGCGGAGGTCCTGCGTCTCGAGGCCGAAGGTCTGCTCGACATCGAGGCGTCGATCTCGCACCGCCTGCCGCTCGAGCGCGTCGCCGAGGGCCTCGAGATGCTGCGTACGAAGGCGGGTGATCCGCAGCGGATCGTGGTGGAGATCACGGGGTAGGGACGGGCCCGCTCAGCTCTGCGCGACCGTGCCTTCCATGCGTGCTGCGAGATGGAATACCACCCAGGCGCCGCAGCGCGAGCAGTCGACGTCGTTGCCGTAGCAGCAGAACGGCGTCGTGAAGTGATCGCCCTCGAGGTAGAGGGGCAGGACGTTGTTCCGGGCCGGGCAGGCAGCCGTCACGCGCTCGGCGTGGGGTGGGAGCATCAGCTCGAGGCTGCGCGCCGTGTTGCGGACGAAGCCGGGGTACTTCTCCTTGAGCCGCAGCACCTCGGCCACCGCCGAGCCGCGTTCTTCGTTCGTCTCCCAGACGTCCGGGCCGGTGTCCTGCGCGCGCGGAACGTAGAACGAGAACGTCATCCAGCCGACGCGCGTCTCGCGCAGCGCCTCGACGAGCTCCTCGAGGCGCTTCTCGTTGCGCCGGGTGACGACGCACTGCGCCTGCACGGGGGATGAGAAGCCCTCGGGGATCCGCGCGAGGTTTCCCATCACGCGGCGGAAGACGCCCTCGCCGCGCAGGGCATCGTTCAGGTCTTCGGGGCCATCGAGGCTGACGACGTAGAGCACGCCGGGTCCGAAATCGATGAGGGGTGCGGTTCCGTTCGTCGTGATCGTGTTCCGGGGAAACAGCCGGATGCCCTCGGCCAGCAGCCGAGGCTTGAGCAGCGGCTCCCCGCCCATCCACAGCATGGAGACGATGCCGTGCCGGTCGCGAAGGCCTGCGAGCGTGTCGAGGATCTCTGCGTCGCCGAGCTCGTCGCGGATCGACTCGGGGGTTTCATTGGGGTTGGCGTCGCGGTAGACGAAGCAGTGCCGGCAGGCGAGATTGCAGCGGTTCGTGACGTTCACGATCGCGGCGGGATAGCGCGCGTCAGGCCGGTAGTGGCCGCTGAGCTCGGCGCGGATCATGGCGTGCGCTCCGTCCGGCGAAGGCTGGCCCCCGGGGCCCCGCCAGGCAGTATGATAGCGGCCATGCTCGAAGGGGCTCCCGTCATCTGCTGCCGGCCGGCGGGCCGCGGCGCCTGAGGCCAGAGTGCATCCCGCACTGCGCAGCGTCACGCACAGGCCCTGGCCGGTCCCGCAGCGCGCGTGGTCCTGGCGGCAGTCCTGGTGCGATCTGCTGCTTGCGCACTGGCCGCTTCCGGTCGAGGCCGTCCGGCCGCTGGTGCCGCCGCCGCTCGTGGTGGACGAGCGAGAGCAGCGCGCATGGGTCGGCGTCTCGGCCCTGCGCCTTCGCGACGTCGCCCGGCGGCCGTTTCCCGAGGCTCCGGGACTCTCGGGCTCGGCCGCGCTGGGCCTGCGCGTGTGCGTGACGCACGACGGCAGGCCCGGAGTCTACGTCCTCGCGCTCGATCTCGAGAGCCGGCTCGGTGTGTGGACCGGACGCCGGCTGCTGCACCTGCCCTGCACGCGCGCGAGCATGCACGCCGACGTCGCGCCCGATGGGATTCGTTTCCGGTCGGTGCGGGAAGCCCCGAAGCAGCCGGTCGTGTTCGAGGCCGTGTATCACGCGACGGCGGAGCCCTTCGCGGCGCAGGCCGGAGCGCTCGAGCACTGGCTCACGGAGCGCTACTGCCTGTACACGTGCGCGCCTTCCGCAGCGCTGTACCGCATCGAGCTGCACCACGCGCCATGGCCGCTCCAGCTCGCAGAGGCGACCCTCCACGAGAACGACCTCCTCGGGCCCCACGGCGTCGAGCTCCCCGAGAAGCCCGCACTGGCGCATTTCGTCCGGAGGCTCGACGTCGTTCTCTGGTCGCCGGAGCGGATCGCCGGCTGATGCAGGCCCCCGCCGCCATGCCCCGCGTCGAGTTCTGGTTCGAGTTCGCCAGCACCTACTCCTATCCGGCCGCGATGCGCATCGCGCAGGCAGCACGGGCAAACGGAGTGGTGGTGGTCTGGAAGGCCTTCCTCCTCGGGCCCCTCTTCAAGGCACAGGGCTGGAGCGATTCGCCCTTCAACCTCTACCCGGCGAAGGGCCGCTACATGTGGCGGGATCTCGAGCGGGTCTGCGAGGAGAACGGGCTTCATTTTGCGCGGCCTTCGCAGTTTCCCCGCAATGGCCTGCTCGCCGCGCGCGTGGCGTGCGCTTTCAGCGAGGCGACCTGGCTTCCCGACTTCGTGCGTGCCGTCTACACCGCGAACTTCGCCGAAGACCGAGACATCGGGGACGCGGCCGTGGTCGCGGACTGCCTCGAGCATGCGGCGCAGGCGCCGGCGCCGATCCTCGCGCTGGCGCAGACGGACGAGAGCAAGGGGCGCCTGCGCGAGCGTACGCAGCAAGCCGAACGCCTCGGCATCTTCGGCGCGCCGAGCTTCGTCACGGGCGGTGAGCTCTTCTGGGGCAACGACCGACTGGAGGCGGCGCTGCGTGCGGCCGCACGACGGGATCACGGACGCCCGGGCGGAATGCCCTGAGCGCACCTGGTCTCGATCGCCGTACCTCGCAGAAACGCGGTAGCGTAGGGCGCGGTAGCGTGAGACTGGGGACGACGCGTGAACGAAGCGCTCTGGATCGACGAAGAGCAGGTGGCGGCGAACGTCACGCTCGCCGAAGCGATCGACATCGTGCAGCAGGGCTTCGAGGCGCAGGCGCGCGGCGAGCTCGCCGTGCTCGAGAAGAGCCACGTCGGCTGGCCGGGCGGAAGTCTGCATGCCCTCGGTGCCGTCTGCGTCACGTCGGGCTTTGCGGCGACGAAGACCTGGACCTACGCGGCCGGCGTCACCACACCTCTGCTGGTGCTCTTCGACTGCGAGAGCGGTGCGCTGTGCTGCGTGGTCGAGGCTTTCGCGCTCGGCCTGCTGCGCACGGCGGCGGTGTCGGCCGTCGCGACCCGCTGGCTCGCGCCGCCCGATGCGGCCGATCTCGCGCTGATCGGCACCGGCCGGCAGGCATTCGCGCAGGTAGCGGCCATTGCCCACGTGCGGCGCCTGCGCCGCGTTCGGGTGTTCAGTCCCAATCCCGCGCACCGCGCGGCGCTGGTGACGCAGCTCCGGTCCGAGCTCCGGCGCGACGTGGTCGATGCGGGGTCGGTGGCCGAGGCGCTCGAGGGTGCGCCGATCGTGACGCTCGCCACGCGCGCGACGACGCCCTTTCTCGACGCCGGCCTGCTCGCAACGAACGTTCACGTGAACGCCATCGGAGCGATCACGCCGGACCGGGCCGAGCTCGCGCCCGACGTCGTGACGCGCGCGGCGCGCGTGGTGGTGGACGACCTTCCGGCTGCGCGGCGCCTGTCACGGGAGCTCCTGGAGGTCTACGGCGGTTCCGACGACGCCTGGAAGGGCGTCGAGACGCTGGCGCAGGTCGTGGCATGCAAGCAGCCGCGTGCGACCGCTCCGGGGCTCACATTGTTCAAGGCGATGGGCACGGGGCTCGCCGACCTCGCCCTCGGCGTCGAGGTCTTCCTTCGCGTGCGGCGGGCCGGGGGCGGTCGCGAGATTCCGCAGCCCGAGCGGGTTCGGCCCAGGCTCCTTCCGGGTGGTCTCGACTGACGCGGGCGCGGTGGGGCGGTACCGCCGAAAATGATAGACTTTCTAGTCCGCCGCCCGCGAACGCTGTGCCAGAGACACCGGCCGTTCCTGCTCCCCCTGTCCGACGCCTCGTTCGATACAACCGTAGCTGCGGCTCCGTTGCCGCATTCGAGGAGGTCGCCCGTGGACGCCCCCCACCCGGCACCGTCAGCTCTCCCCGGCGTTACGCTTCGCGTTGGCGCACCCATTGCGAGCGGCGAGAGCGCCATCGTGATCTGCGATGCCCACGGCACGATCGAGTGGGCGAGCGAGGCGGTGTCTGCGCTCATTGGCCGGTCCTCTCCGGACCTGATCGGCCACTGCGCAAGCACGCTCGCCGCCGAGGCCG
>CAYOIG010000095.1:0-1618 GCA_964403915.1 uncultured Myxococcaceae bacterium | reverse complement strand
TGCATCGAGGCGGGCTTCCGCATCGGACGACGCCGCGCCCTCGCTGCAGACCCGGAGAAGGAGTCGGCGGCAGGAGCGATGACCAGCGCCTCCCTGGCGCTACTCGCCTTCGTGCTTGCGTTCACGTTCGGATTCGCGGCGTCGCGCGTCGAATCCCGGCGGCACATCCTAATCGAGGAGGCGAACGCGATCGGCACCGCCTACCTGCGCACCAGCGTGCTGCCCGTGGTAGAGCGCGATCGCGCTCGTGACTGGCTGCGCGAGTACGCTGATGCGCGGCTCGAGGGCGCGCGGCCTGGAAACCTCGACGAGGCGATCCGGCGCTCGGTGGAGATCCAGTCGCGGCTCTGGGAGCAGGCGGCTCGCGTCGCAGAGGCCGCCCCCGGCTCCATCATGCTGGGCCTCTACCTCGAGTCACTGAACGAGGTGATCGATCTGCACACGACGCGCATCACCGAGGGCGCACGCGTGCGCATTCCGGCCATCGTGTGGCTGGTGCTGTACGCGCTCACGATCCTCGCAATGGCGGAGATGGGATACCAGATGGGGCTCGGCGGGCGGCGCCGGACGCTGGCGACCCCGGCGTTCGCGTTCGCCTTCGCCACCGTCATCCTCCTGATCGCGGATCTCGACCGGCCCCAGGAGGGCTCGATCGTCCAGAGCCAGCAGGCCATGGTCGACCTGCGGCAGTCGATGGCGCCGTGAGCGGCGGGCACATCGACCGGAGCCGGCGATAGGCCAGACAATTCGTCTCGATCCCGTGCTCCTCACGGCGCTGTCGCTGACCCGGTACGGCTGCATGCGGCATGACGCGTTCACCTCGGTCGAGGTCCGCTCCGAATAGGGAGGGCCGGCGTGGGGAAGCCGCGCCCGCGCTGGCAAACCCTCACCCCCCCAGCTTCCGTGGGAGCAGGAGACATTCGACTTCGTCCGCGGGCGGTGGCGGCGTGTCTGCCGGAGAATATGCCCGACGTCGCCGTTGGGGCTCGCGGATGCGCGCCCACAGAAGCCGGAGTGCGTACGTGGCCATACGGACCGTGCTGGCAGCGTTCTCGCTGTCGGTCGTCATCTTCGCACTTGCGCAGGGAGCCCGAGCCGACGACGAAGGCCTCATCGGGCGCGTCGTCGGGGTGAAGGACGGCGACTCGCTGGTCGTGCTCTCGGACGACCGCGAGATCGAGGTGCGTCTCGCCGAGGTCGACGCGCCGGAGTCCGGCCAGCCCTACGGTCACCGTGCCAAGCAGGCCCTCTCTGCGCTCGTCTTCGGGAAGAGCGTCCGGCTCGTGCCGACGGATCGCGATCGCTACGGGCGCACGGTCGGGCGCATCTTCGTGGGCTACGTCGATGTCGCGAGCGAGCTGGTGCGTAACGGTGCTGTCTGGGTCTCCCGGCAGTACGCGCACCGCTCGGAGCTCTATGCGCTGGAGAGCGCGGCGAGGCAGGCGCGGGCCGGGCTGTGGGGGCTCCCCGAAGCAGAGCGAACTCCGCCATGGGATTGGCGGAGCGCTCATCGACACACGGGCTCCAGCCGGGGCGTTCCGCCGGCTGCGGCCGAGACGCCGCCCCGGGTTCTGCTGGTTCCGGGCGGCTCCGATCGCGGCGCGAGCGAGCCCGCGCC
>CAYOIG010000094.1:0-8529 GCA_964403915.1 uncultured Myxococcaceae bacterium | reverse complement strand
CGGCCGTGGCCGGTGCAGGTGGCGGCGCTGCTCGCGTTCGTGCTGCCGATCTGGCTGCTCTCGATCGAGGTGACCGGCACCAATCCCACGCTCCAGTGGAACCTCAGTCCGTGGCCCACCGTCACGCTGTACGGCTTCTTGCTGTTCGGGCTCGGCTTCGGGGTGATCCACGTCGCCTCGAGCGCGGGGCTCGCGGTGCGCGGCACGCGGAATGGCGCTGCGAACCTCGCGCTCGGTGCGCTCGCTGCCGCGGTCGTCGCGCTGGCGCTGCACCGAATCGCGTTCGAACAGACGACCGTGCTGCGGCTCCTGGCGCTCGCGTTGCCGGCCGCGCTGATCGTCACGCTGGCCGGAAGGCGGCCCGCCGCGCGGCGGCCCGCCGCGACCGCGTACCTGACGGCGGGGATCCTTCTCATCGCGGCCGTGAAGGCCGGCCAGGTGCACGCGGAGTGGTACCTCGCGCATGCGCGCGACGAGATCGCACCGAAGGTGATCGCCGCGATCGAGCGCTTCCACGCCCGGGCCGACGCCTACCCGGCCGAGCTCGCGGCGCTCGTCCCCGAACACCTTCCCGCGATCGAGCAGCCGCACGTCGGCTGGCTCGACTGGGACGAGGAGGTCTTCACCTACACCGATCTCGGCGGCTCGTTCCTGCTGGAGTTCTCGGGCCCGCTCTGGGTGCAGTGCGCATACAGCCCTGCCTACGAGGAGGAGAACGCCGGCGAAGCCGTCGCGGGAGAGCGCCTCGAGGCCGCATGGAGCTGCGAGCGAAAGCCACCGCGGCTCTGGTGAGCTCGCCTCCCGCGGCCGATTCGGGCGCGCGAGCGTCAGCGGATGTCCATCTGGCGCATCAGGATCTCGTCGCGCAGGCGGCGCGGGAGGAAGCGGTTGAGCGCCAGAAAGAGGCGGCTCTTCGCGTCGAGGGCGTTGTCGAGCTTCGGCTTCGGCGCGCGCAGCACGCGCAGGATCTGCTCCGCGGCCGCCGCCGGGTCGAGGGCGGTCTGGATCAGCTCCTCGTCGCGCGCGATGAAGCGCCGCACTCGCTCGCGGTAGGCCGAGCCCTCCGGCGGCAGGACGTGGATCTTGGCCGCGAAGCGGGTCGAGACCTGCGCGGGCGCGATGAGCGCGACGTCGATGCCGAAGGGCTCGACCTCGTAGCGCAGCGAGCGCACGAGACCTTCGACGGCGAACTTGGTCGCCGAGTAGATCGACTCGAACGGGAACGGGATCTGCCCCACCAGCGACGACACCGCGACGAGCCGGCCCGAGCGGCGCTCGCGCATCCCGGGCAGGAAGGCCTGCAGGATCGCCGCCGTGCCCATCACGTTGATCTCGAGGCAGCGGCTCGCCTTCTCGAGATCGACTTCTTCGAAGGGACCGAAGAAGCCGATGCCGACGTTCGAGAGCACCACGTCGGCACGCCCGAACTCGCGCAGCACGTCGTCGCGGAAGCGGAGGATGCCGGGCCGATCGCAGACGTCGAGCGTCGTGAGCAGGCAGCGCCTCCCCTTCGCCTCGAGCTCGGCGCGCAGCGAGGCGACGCCCGCGGCATCGACGTCGAAGCCCGCCACCGCATCGCCCGCCGCCGCCAGCCGCAGCGCGACCTCGCGGCCCATACCCTGCGCAAGGCCGGTGATCACCACTACCTGCATGACGTGCTCCTCGCTTCCGTGTCCATCGCTCGCTCGCCCGCCCGATGCAGGCGGCCGAGCGCGCGCATCGAGGTGGCGAAGTCTGGATGCAGCAGCCGGTAGCCCGCCTGCCGCAGCCGCGTGGCATCGACCACGTAATCGCCGCGCAGATGGCGCACGGCGTCGAGCTCGAGATCCGGGATGCGGCCGGCGCGGCGCGCCAGGAGCCCCTGCGCGCGGGCCGCCAGTGCGACGAGGGGCAGCGGCAGGTGCAGCCGCGGTGCGCGCGTGCCGAAGGCTTCCGCTGCGAGACGCAGCGCCTCTTCGAGCGTGGGATGGCCGTCGTCGGCCACGTTGAAGGCACGGCCCAGCGCATCGGCGCGAAGCGAGAGATGCAGCGCCGCGCCGGCGACGTCCTCGACGCGTACGTTCGAGAGCCGCTGCCGGCCGCTACCCGGAATGGCTCCGATCGACGTCGGGCGCGAGAACGCCTTGCCGGCACCGTCGGTGCAGCCCGGGCCGTACACCGTGCAGGGGCGCAGCACGACGGCGGGAAGGCCCTCGCCGGCGCGCCGCCACAGAGCATCCTCGCCGTCGCGCTTGCTCCGCCCGTAAGCGTCTCGGGGCTCGCGCGGTGCGTCCTCGACGAAGGGCACCCCGCGGTAGGGCCCGTAGACACTGGTCGAGCTCACGTGCACGAAGCAGCGGACGCCCGCCTGCAGCGCGAGACGCGTGAGCGCCTCGACGCCCGCAACGTTCACCGGGCGCAGCGCTGCATAGGGCGTGGAGAGATTGCAGATCGCGCCGAGATGGAAGACGCGGTCGACGTCGCCGGCGAAGAGCGGCGGCAGCGAATCGGGCGCCGTGAGATCCGCGCGGACGATCTCGACGCCGAGCTCCGAGAGAAGCCGGACGTCTTCCCGCGGCAGCGTCGCGGCCCGCACCCGCACGCCGGAGCGCGCCAGCAGCGTCACCAGATGCCGGCCCACGAAGCCCGCGGCGCCGGTGACCAGGCTCGTCCCTTCGTAGCGCACGGTCGGCTCGCTCTCCTGCGTCACCTCGATTCTCTCCGCGCCTACGCGCGCTCGGCCGCGTACAGGGCCTCGATCTCGCGGGCATAGCGCTCGGCGATGGGCTTGCGCTTCAGCTTCGACGTGGGTGTGAGCAGCGGCCCCCCCACCTCCCAGTCGCCTGCCACGACGTGGAAGCGCTTGACCTGCTCGACGCGAGACAGGCGCTGGTTGCCGCGCGCGATCGCATCCTCCACCTCGCGAACGACGGATGGGTCGTCGTGCGCGCGGCCGGCCGCCACGTCGGGGTCGAGCACGACGAGCAGGACGTTGTAGGGGCGTCCGTCGCCGATCGCGACGGCATGAGCGATGAGCGAAGACGCTCCCTTGATCGCGGCCTCGATGGCGATCGGCGACATGTTCTTGCCGGCCGAGCTGATGATCAGCTCCTTCTTGCGGTCGATGATGCGCAGGTAGCCGTCGGCGTCCATCTCGCCGACGTCGCCCGTGTGCAGCCAGCCCTCGGCGTCGATCGCCTCCGCGGTCTTCTCGGGCTCGTGGCGGTAGCCCTTCATCACCACGGGCCCGCGCAGCAGGATCTCGCCGTCGGGTGCGATGCGCGCCTCGATGCCGGGAAGCGGCCTGCCGACGGTGCCGGGCTTGATCGCGCCCGGCGGATTGATGGCGGCGTTCGACGAGCACTCGGTGAGACCCCACATCTCGGCGATCTCGATGCCGATCGCGGCGAAGAACTCGAGGATGTGCGGGGGCGTCGGCGCGGAGCCCACGGCGAAGGCCTCGACGGCGTCGAGCCCGAGGGCGCTGCGAACGCGCGAGAAGACCCGCTCGTCCGCCTCGCGCCAGCGGCGCTCGAGCTCGTCCGGCACCTTGCCCGCGCGCCGGGCACGGACGCGCTCGAGGCCGACCCCGAGCGCCTGCTCCACGGCAGCACGGCGCTGCGGGTCCGTGCCGGCGAGGAGCATGCCGTCGAGGGCGACCTTCAGCTTCTCCCAGATGCGCGGCACACCGCCCCAGACCGTCGGACGCACGGCGGCGGTGCAGGCGAAGAGCTTCTTCGTGTCCGTGAGGCAGTGAACGGCCGAGCCGTAGACCATCGCGCTGTAGTGCGTGCACCAGCGATCGGCCACGTGCGCGCTCGGCAGGAAGCTGATGCAGCGTCCGCCCGGCGTGATGGGGTAGACGGCATCGAAGGCGCGGAGCTGGCTCAGCATGTTGTGGTGCGTGAGCTCGATGCCCTTCGAGGGGCCGGTGGTGCCGGAGCTGTAGATGAGGCAGAGGACGTCGTTCGGCCGCACGGCGCGCCAGGCGGCCTCGAAGTCGAAGCCGGCGGATCCGCGCGCCTCCAGCGCCTCCATCGAGAGCAGGCCCTGCGGCGGAGCGCCGTCCACGAGGATCACGTGCTCGAGAAAGGGCACGCGCTCTCGCGTCGCGAGGAGGCGGGGCAGCAGCGCCTGCTCGGTGACGACGATGCGGCTCTCCGCATTGCGCAGCATGTGTTCCATCTGCTCCGGGGCCGCCGTCGCGTAGATCGACCAGCAGGTGGCGCCGAGGTGCATGGCGGCGGTGTCGGTGAGATTGAAGGCCGGCCGGTTGCCGAGCAGGAATCCAACGGTGTCGCCGCGCCGGACGCCGAGCGCGGCCAGCCCGGCCGCCCGGCGCTGCACTGCGGCCGCGTACTGCGCCCAGGTATGCGTCTCGTCCGAGCCGAACGCGCACAGCGCCGGATGCGCGGCCCAGCGCTCGGCCGTGCGCTGGAAGGCCTCGCAGAGCGTGGCGGCGCGGAGGGCCTCGGGGCGGCTGGCGGAGACGCTGCGGGGCGGCGTGCTCACGACAAGAAGCTCCCGCGGGCGCCACTGCGATGGGGGCCGGCGATGGCACCCGTTTGCTCGAGCATGTCGATCTCCTCTGGCGTTCGTCCGAGGGCGGTGAGGACGTCGCGGGTATGCTCGCCGAGCCCCGGCGCAGGGCCCTGCGCCCGGGCCGGTGTGCGGGAGAGCCGGAACGGCGCCGCGAGGTGGCGGATCGCCGCATCGATGCCGGGCTGCGCGAGCGTGGCGAGCAGACCGCGCTCGCGCGCGAGGGGCGACGCCAGCGCCTCGTCGAGCTCGAGCACGGGCTCGAGGCAGCAGTCGTGCTCGCCTGCGAAGGCCTGCCACTGCGCGCGGGTGCGGGAAGCGAAGAGCTGCTCGAGCGCGGCGTGGGCGGCCGAGCCCTCGCCATCCCATTGGTGGGGGATCAGATCCTCGCGCCCTGCGCCGCGGCACAGCGCCTGCCAGAACTTGGGCTCGAGGGCCGCCAGCGCCACGTGGCCGTCCTTGCAGGCGTAGAGCCGGTAGCAGACGGCCTGCTCGGTGACACCGCGACGAACCACGGCACCGTCGCAGAGCTGGCCGGCCACGAGGAGGCCGAGCCAGATCACGGACGCATCGAAGAGCGAAACGTCGACGTGCTGGCCCCTTCCCGAGGCGTCGCGCTCACGCAGCGCGGCGAGCGTTGCAAAGGCCCCGAGCAGCGCGACGCCGATGTCGGCGAACTGGCCTGCCGACTGCACCGGCGGCCCTCCCGCGGCGCCCGTCAGCGCCGTGAGGCCGGAGAGCGCGAGGTAGTTGGTGTCGTGCCCCGAGCGCTCGCGCTGCGAGGAGCCTGCGGCCGGCTGGCCGTAGCCGCTGATCGAGCACAGCACGAGACGCGGGTTCGCGGCGGCCAGCGTCTCGTAGCCGAGGCCGAGGCGGCCCATCACCCCTGGACGGAACGACTCCACGAGCACGTCGGCATCGCACACGAGATCGAGCAGCAGCGCACGGCCCTGCGCGTGCTTGAGATCGACTCGGATCGAGCGCTTGCCGCGGTTGAGCCACAGGAAAGGCGCCGAGCGGGTGCTGTCGTCCGCGCCTTCGTACGCCGGCCGGCCCCAGCGCATGTAGTCGCCGGCGCCGGGATCCTCCACCTTGATCACGTCGGCGCCGAGGTCGGCGAAGAGCTGCGTCAGGAACCCGCCCGGGAGCAGGCGCGTGAGATCCAGCACGCGGAGGCCACGCAGCGCGCTCATCGCTCGCCGCCCTTCGAGGTGTCGAGCCAGCGCTGCGCATCGAGCGCCGCCTGGCAGCCGGATCCCGCTGCGGTGACCGCCTGGCGATAGCGCGCGTCGACGAGATCGCCGCAGGCGAAGACACCGGCAGCGCTCGTCTGCCGGCTGCCGCTCTGGCAGACGACGTAGCCGTCGGCATCCGTCTCCACCTGTGTGCGAACGAGATCCGACTGCGGCAGGTGCCCGATGGCGACGAACGCGCCTTCGACGGCGAGCTCGTGCACCGCGCCGCTCTCCGCGTGGCGCAGCCGCGCCCGCGCGAGGCTCCCCGTCTCGCCGGGGAGCAGTGCCTCGACGACGAAGGGGGTGAGGATCTCGATCCGGTCGTCACCGCGTACGCGCTCGAGCAGAATCGGCGAGGCGCGGAACGACGAACGACGGTGCAGGAGAGTGACGTGCCGGGCATGGCGCGCGAGGCCGAGGGCCTCCTCCATCGCCGAGTCGCCGCCCCCGATCACGAGGGTGTCCTTGCCGGCGAAGAGCGGCGCATCGCAGACGGCGCAGAAGGCGACGCCGCGGCCGCGCAGCGCCTCCTCGCCCGGGATGCCAAGCCGCCGCGGCCGCGCGCCCATGGCGAGGATGACGCTTCTTGCGCGGACGGTGCGCTCACCGACCTGCACCCGGTGCTCGTCTCCGACTCGCGTCGCGAGCGTGATCGCGGTGGCATCCTCGCCGAGATAGCGAGCGCCGAAACGCTCGGCCTGATCGCGCAGGTCCATGGCGAGCTGCGGGCCGAGCACGCCGCGCGGATAGCCCGGGAAGTTCTCGACCTCGTTCGTCTCCTGCAGCAATCCCCCCGGACGCAGGCCCTCGACCACGAGCGGCGCGAGGTTCGCCCGCGCCGCGTACAGCGCGGCGGTGTAGCCAGCCGGGCCGCCCCCCACGATGACGACGGGCTCGACCTCGCGCGCAGGAGCCGCGCGCCGCGCGATCTCCTGCTGCACGGGCGAAGGAGCGGGAGAGCCGGCCGCCCGGGTCTGCCCGTCGCTGCGCGCCGCTGCAGACGCACCGACGGGCCGGGTCTGGCTGTAGGTGGGCCCGAACGTCGGGATCCACGACGAATGCTTGCCCGGGCCACCCGCCACGAGGATGCGGATCTCCTCCGGAGCGCGCGCGATGGGGATGCGGCCGCCCCAGCTCTCGATCTCGGCGGCGTAGCTGCCCCACCCGCTCGCCTCCTCGAGCTTCTTCGCACCGATGCGGCTCACGGGCACACGCGAATGCTCGTAGAGATAGGCCTGCGCGTCGGCGCGACTGAAGCCGGAGCTCGCGATCAGGGCCGCGTGCTCGGGTCCCAGCACGACGAAGTGATCCCCGCCCCGGTAGAGGGTGTTGGCGCCCGGTGTCGCCATGGTCTCGGCGATGGTGAACAGGAGCTGCTCACCGCTGTCGGAGCTGTGGTCGTTGATGTTGTGCGGCCCCTCGACGGCCGCGACGGTCACCGCGCTCGTGTCCGGCGCCATGCCGCAGACCGCAACGGGATAGGGCTCCCAGGGGCTCGCGGCCACGTTCTCGGCGAAGCAGAAGGTCCACTTCGCCGGCGTTCCCTGGGTGGCGCGGTCGGTGCTCCCCGGCAGCGCGCCGCCGACGTTCATCATCACGAGACGCAGGGCGCGCCCGATGCTGCCGTTCGCACGGCTCCCCGGCCCGAAGGCGCCGGCCCCTGCATTCATCTGCAGCGCCTCGACCGCGGGGCCGTGAACGATGGCGAGGCAGGCGCAGGGATGGGTGGTGGTCTGCATGCCGAAGAGGTTGAAGCCCTCGTGGGTCATGCCGGCGATGGCCGCTTCGAGAACCGGCATGTACGACGGCAGGCAGCCGGCCATCACCGCGTTGGCGGCGAGCAGCCGCGTGGTGACGGGGGCGCTGCGCGGGGCGAGCGTGCCGAGCACCTCGTCGGGCCCGTGCACGGCCGCTGCGCAGAAACGCTCGACGCGCGCGGCGCTGGGCACGACCACGGGCAGGCCGTCGGTCCAGCCCCAGGCGTGGAGCTGCTCGCGCACCGAGTCTTCGTCGCCTTCGAGCGGCACCTCGCGCTCGTCCGGACCGGGCGGGAGCAGGCCTCTCATGGGCCCGGTGCCCGGGTGAGCGCATCGATCACGGCTTCGAGCACCACGGGCGTCACGCGGCCGCGCGCGACGGCCGGCGGGATTCCGCCGAGGGGGTGCGCGACGACGGCGAGACCGAGATCGCTCGCGTGACGCTGCTCGAGCACCTGGCGCGAGAAGCGATCGAACTGGTCGCTGGCGATACCGCAGACCGCCAGCCCCCGGCTCGCGAGCTCGATCATGTCGTGGCAACTCCACGACGCACAGGAGCCTCAATCGAAGCCGGCGACGACCACCGCCTGGCAGTCGCGGCGGATTTCGTCGAGGAGCGCCGGCTCGGCACCGAGCGATGGCGCCGGCTTGCAGTAGCGCCGGGGAGCGATGCCGAAGCGCTGGCACAGCAGCTCTTCGACGCGCAAGAGGACCACGTCGGCGTTCGGCTTGCCGTTCGAGAAGAAGCCGACGCTCGCTCCCGAGAGGCTGCCGAGTGCGACCCGCAGGCTGGCGGCCGGCACCGGGCTGCCGCTCGTCGGATTGACGACCACGATGGAGGGCACGGTCTTCTCTGCCTCCTTCCGTCCCGTTCCGTCCCGTTCCGTTCTGGATCGTTCCGGATCCTCGCGCCCAACGCCCGGTTCGCGTTGACCCTTCGGTATCCGGATAGTACGATTTCGAAGTATCCTGCGTCAAGCAGGGGGAGCGAGCCATGGACTTCCAGCTCAGCGACGAGC
>CAYOIG010000093.1:0-1562 GCA_964403915.1 uncultured Myxococcaceae bacterium | reverse complement strand
GTAGATGAAGTGGCCGGCGTTCACGTCGCAGAAGCGCGTGATCTGGGCCAGGCCAAGGATCTCTTCGAGACCAAAGTCGCGCAGCTCGGATTGCGCGTAGAGAAAGCGTGCGAGCGTGCGGCCCGTCTCGAGAACGAAGTGGCTGAGGGCCTCGATGGCCTCGGCCGAAGGCGCGGGGAAGGCCAGGCCCGAGAGCACGAGATCGTCGCCCGTGGCGTCGACCTGCCAGCGGCCTTCCGCTTCGACGGTCACCGCGCCCGCCGGAAGGGCGATCACGACGCGCCGCACCGACTTGAGCGCGAATGGCGACGGCGTAGCGACGCAGATCCCGCCCACCCCGATGTCGCGGGATCGGGCCAGGAGCGGAGCAGGAAGCTCCGCCACGTGCAGCTCGACCGGCAGATCGGACCCCACGCGGCCGCTGCCGCGAATCTCGCTTCGGCCGGCAGGGCCGTTCGGCTCGGAGCCCGGCGCGTGCGTTCTCATGCTGGCGCTACCCTCCTCGAAGTCGGCTTTCGGCTCTTGCGCTGCGCAACTTGACCCGGCCTGAGGTCGACCGGGCGACGGGATCCCCGAAGGGGCGCCCGTGCGGCGCCGGCTGGACGACGAGACCGGGAGGGCAAGGTGGTGGAAGCGACGGGAGGAGCGGTTTCGCCGCGTCGCAGCGGCCTCGGCGCGTTCGACTGGCTGGTGCTCGTTCTGCTGGGGCTCGCCTGCGTACCCGGGCTGCTGGCGCTCGAGCGGGTCTGGGCGTCCGTCGAGTATTACTCCCACGGCTATCTCGTGCCGGCCGTCGCGCTGCTGCTCGCATGGCGCGAGCGGGAGACGCTGCTGGCGATCCCGCCGGTCCGGAGCCCGTCGGGTGTCGTGGCGCTCGTGGCAGCACTCGGCGTCTACGGCTTCGGTGTGGCGGCCGGCCTGGCCGGCGTGCAGGGCGTGGGCATCGTCGCGGCCGCGGCGGCCGCCGTGCTCTGGCTGCGAGGCCCTGCATGGCTGCGCGTGCTCGCATTCCCGATCGCGTACCTCGTCTTCATGATCCCGCTGCCCGACGACTGGATCCAGCCCCTGATCCTCGGCCTGCGCCTGTTCGTGACGGAGGCCGCGGTGGCGCTGCTCCATGCCGGCGGGCTCGCGGTGCTGCGGGAGGGCAACGTGATCGCGCTTCCGAACGGAGAGGCGCTCTTCGTCGCAGATGCGTGCAGCGGCGTCACATCGCTCGTGACGCTCACGCCGCTCGCCGTTCTCGTCGCACAGCTCACAGAGCGCTCGCGCTGGCGGCGCGTCGTGATCGTGCTTTCCGTGGTCCCGATCGCACTGGTCTTCAACCTGGTCCGCGTCGTCGGCACGGTGGTTGCGGCGCAGCACGTCGGTGCGGAGCGTGCGACGGCGGGAGGGATGCACGATGCGGCGGGCCTGCTCACCTACGCCGTGGGCTGCCTCGCCCTTCTCGGCGTGGGCTCGCTGCTGCGCCGCGTCCGGCCGCAGGCATGAGTGTCGCTGCAGCCGGCTCCTCCCTCACCCCGAGGGTGAAGGAGCTGGCGCGGACGCTCGGCTTCGATCTC
>CAYOIG010000092.1:0-2007 GCA_964403915.1 uncultured Myxococcaceae bacterium | reverse complement strand
ATCGAGCAGCGTCAAGGGGGTTGCTCGCCTCGTATCGAGTCGCGGTGGGATCGACATTTCTCTAGGCTAAATTCGGTGTTTCCGCGGAATCCTTCGCCGTTCTGCGTCGCCCGCTCTCTAGATCGAGGTGGCCCTCGCCCGCATTTGTCTCCATTCGGAGACACAATAGGACCGATCCGGCCCGACGCGATTGCGAGGCCAGCGAGGTCGGGCGACGCGAGGCCGACCCCCATTCCGCGGAGGAGCGGCGTGGGATCGTGGAGCCTCCGCGAACGATCAGCCCACGCACCCCCAGCGCTCCGGTGCAGGCGTGCGCGGTGGCGGGTGAACCCGGCTGATCGACGGGCGGCCGGCCACCGTCGCGAGCGAATCCGAAGGTCGCGAGGTCAGGCGCGCCTGCGCTGCCTCGATGCGAGCGCGCCAAGCCCAAGGCCTACGAGGACGGCGCTGGCGGGCTCCGGCAGGATCGGGTTCTCCAGCCTGCTGCTGGCCGTCGTAGGCCCCGCCAACCCGCCGGCACTGGGCAGGCCCGTGACCGGGTCGAGCGCTCCGATCGTGAACGGGGGATCACTGCTCAGGTCCACGAGGGCGCCCTGGAGGAAGGCCGCCGAGTCGAAGGTCTCGAGCACCGTTCCGTCGGGCAGGATGATGAAGGTCCGGTTCTCGTCGCCGACCGCGTGGATTGCGAGCTGGAACTTGATCTTGTCGGCCTCGCCATTTCCGTTGAGATCGGCGCCGAGGGGGATCTCGATGTTGAAGTGCCCGACGTAGGGACTTGCCTCCGGAGGCGGCACGAGACCGAAGCTCGGTGCGTTCTTGTCGAAGACAGCCAGGTAGGAGCTCTGCATCCCCGCCGGGCCGTTGTCGAGCAGCATGAAGCTCGCGCCATCGCCCTGGCCGGCGAAGTCTCGCCCCGGCCGCGGATCGACGTCCGTGAGGGTGATGTCGAAGAAGACATCGAAGAAGCTGTCGACCTGGAAGGGCTGTCCGTCGAGCACGTTTGGATCGATCGCGTCAGCCTGCCCGGCCCCGGCGAGAGCCTCGAGGCCGACTCCTGTCCTCTGGGACGCAGTGGCCTGACCAAGGCTCCTCGGTCCGGGGTTCGCAGCACGCTGCGACGACAGGCTGATCGCCACGTTCGAGTCGACGAACTCCCATACGGCGGCCAGCGGCATCGGGAAGGACCCGCCCGTGAGGTTCATGCTCAGGAGCTCGGTGTCGAACGTGAGGACGGCGTTCCCACCGATCACCACGGCACGGGCCTGCGCGGCCCCCAGCACGAGCGAGAAGACTACTGCGGCCGTGGCAATGCCCAGCGCGCGGCGCCCGCAAGACGACAGCGTCGATCGGCTCATGATCGTGGACCTCCTCCGTCAAGGAGGAAGTGGCGCGAACGAGGCACACGTGTCAGAGATCCGCGGTCGCCTCGCCTGACGACCCTGCCTACGCCCACCCCTGCAGCCGCGCAGCATCCTCGCGGGCAGCATCGGGCGTGCCGAGAAGCTGGCGATCGACGCCCACCCGCTTGAACCACAGGTGCAGGTCGTGCTCGTCGGTGAAGCCGATGCCGCCGTGCACCTCGGTGGCGGTGCGCACGATGAACGTGCCGATCTCGCACAGATGCGCCTTGGCGTGGGCGGCCAGCAGCGAGGCCTCCTCCGGCAGCGCATCGAAGGCGTGGGCCGCGTACCAGACCAGCGAACGGGCCGGCTCGAGCTCCGCGACCATCTCGGCGCAAAGATGCTTCACGGCCTGAAACGAGCCGATCGGGCGTCCGAACTGCACGCGCTGCTGCGCGTAGGCGACCGAGCGCTCGATCGCGCGCCCGCAGGCGCCGAGCACGTCGGCCGCCACGGCCACCCGGCCGGCGTCGAGCATGCGCGCGATCGCACCGCCCGCGGCGCCCTCGCGCCCGCCGATCCACTCCACCGGCGCCACACCTGCCGCCACCAGCTCGGCGAAGCGCCGCGTGCGATCGATGGTCGGGAGCAGCGTGACCTCGAGCCC
>CAYOIG010000091.1:0-6240 GCA_964403915.1 uncultured Myxococcaceae bacterium | reverse complement strand
CCCACGCGCGTTCGGGCCCTCGGGAGTGGTGGGACGAGCACCGCGGCCGCGCCCGGAACATGTCCTACGCCTTCTATCTGCCGGGAGAGCTGGGCTTTCGCCTGGTGCAGCGGCTCAAGAAGAACCGGAATCTTCGCGGCGGGAACTGTTCGCTCTGGAAGTCCGATCTCGAGCGTGTCAACGGTTGGAACGAAGACTTCGAGAGCTGGGGTCTGGAAGACGTCGAGCTCGGATGGCGCCTGCGCCGCGCGGGCGTCGCTCCGATGCTGGTGGTGAACCGCGCAGTCTGCGTCCACCTCTGGCATCCGGCCGGGCGCAAGGAGAGCGAAGGCGCGCGTGCGGCCTACAACGCCACCCGTGCGCGGGGCCTCGCCTGGTGCCCGAACGGTCTGGTCAAGTCCGAGAATCCGTCGTAGGCGGAGACGAAGCAGCGGCCGAGCGCGCGAGGTCGATTGCCCGCCGCATCGATCCCCCTGTACGATTGCTCCCGGGCGTAGCGTCCCACACGGATGGGGTGAGACATGGAGCCGGTCTTCGTCGCTTCCTTCGACTCACCCATCGGGCCGCTCCGGGTCGCCTCGACCGAGCAGGGCGTCAGCTTCCTCGAGCTGCCCGGCGCCAGCGGGAGCGGTCTGGCGGGCTGGCTCGAGCGCCTCGGCCTCCAGCGCGAGGCGCGGGCCGGCTTTGCGCCGAATCGCGATGCCATCCAGCAGGTTCTCGAATACCTGGGCGGCAAACGGGCCGTCTTCGAGCTTCCGCTCGACCTTCGCGGAACGGAGTTTCAGCTCGCCGTCTGGCGTGAGCTAGGGCGCATCCCCTACGGCGAGACGCGAACCTACGGTGATCTCGCGCGCGCCGTGGGGCACCCGCTCTCCCTGCGCCCCACCGGTGCTGCGAGCGGCGCAAACCCGGTACCGATCGTCGTGCCTTGTCACCGCTGCGTCGCGGCCGGCGCGCGCCTCGGCGGATACGCCGGAGGGCGTGACCTCAAGGCACGACTGCTGGCGCTCGAGCGTGATCACGCGCATCGCGGGCTGCTGCTGTAGCGGGCCCGCAGCGCTGCGAGCCCGTTACCCGAGGATCCGCGACACGCCGCGTTCGACCAGCGCGCCGCCGAGCCACGAGCCGAGCGGGAGCAGCAGGAAGGCCGCGAAGCGCACCAGCGTCGGCACGTCGAAGGGCCATTCGCGCACGGCCTCGATTCGCGCCTCGTAGGCCAGCAGGTCGGCCGCCGTCGCGCTGCCGCGCCAGGCCGCGAGGCCCGATCCTTCGAGAGCCGTCCGGTCACCGCGCAGCGCCTTGCGGACGCACGCGAGCTCGGCCTGCTTCTCGCGCACGATGCGCGCGTGGATGCCGCGAACGGGGAGCAGGAAGGCCGTCGTCGCGACGCCCACGCTCGAAACCGCGAGCGCGCCGATCACCTCTGCGAAGCCCTGATCCGAGACGAGGATGGCGAAGACCGACGGAACGACGATGGTCAGCAGGGCGATGCGAAGGGCCTGCCGGCCGAAGGGCGCGATCGCGCGCGCATCGAGCAGCTCGATGCGGGGCAGGCTTTCGGCCACCCGGGAGAGGCGCTGCGCGTCTTCCCAGAGGCTTCGCAGCGAGCACGCGAGCAGCCAGCCCACGAACGGGATCTGCGCCCAGTTGACCAGGGTCTCCGGGCGCCAGTATCCCGGGTCGAGATAGAGCGTGGGTTCGCGATCCACGACGAAGGGTCCCGAGAGGGCGATCACGAGCCCGACCAGGGCCCAGCGCCGTTGCGTGGCGCGGGGCAGATGGCCGGCGGCGGCCGCCGCCACCGTGAGCGGCCGAGCGTCCGCGCCGAACGCCGGTCGCAGCGCCTCGAGCGTGGACCGCAGGCTCCGAACGCCCCAGCCGTAGGCAGCGGGCGCGTAGCCGAGGATGATCGCCAGCACGAGGCCGATGCGTGCCTCGCGCAGGTCGACCGGCGAGGCAGCGTCGCCCACCGGAAGGCGCAGCGCCCCGAAGGCGCCCATCACGGCGATGCGCAGGCCGAGCATCGCGAGGGTGATCGCGAGCCCGAGCCGAAACGGGGTCAGCCTGCCCGTTTCGAAGAGACCGAGGAAGGGCAGGGCCGGAACCAGATCCGGGGACGTGCGCTTCGCCATGCCCCCACGGTACACGAGGCTGCCGTCCGTGCGGGGCGGCCCCGGGGCGGGGCGATTATGCTCCCGCCGCTTCGAGAGGAGGCTCCGTGGTCACGATCGGCATGAACTACACCGTCCGCGCGGGCAAGGAGAAGGTCTTCGAAGACGCCTGCACCCGCGTGGTCGAAGTGATGCAAGCCACGAGTGGCCACGCGCGGTCGGAGCTCTACCGCCGACTCGGCGACGGCTCGGCGACGTATCTCATCGTCTCGCGCTGGAGCAGCGAGGATGCCTTCCGCGACTTCATCGCCTCCGATGCCTTCCGCAAGGTCACGAGCTGGGGCGCTCTCAACATCCTCGAGGGGCCTCCGCGCCACACGACGTATCGCGAGGAATGAGCGTCGAGCGGCCGGCACGAGCAGGGCGTCGCCGTCTCCGGCGCTCGCTCACGACGCTGCCGCTCGTCTTCGTGATGTTCTTCAACGTCTCGGGCGGTGCGTATACGCTCGAGGGCCTCGTGGCCGAGGTCGGGCCCGGCCTCGCGCTCGCGACCCTCGCGCTCGTGCCGCTCCTCTGGTCGCTGCCCGAGGTCCTGCTGATCGCCGAGCTCGCGAGCATGCTGCCCGAAGAGGGCGGCTACTACCGCTGGGTGCGGCGCGCTTTCGGCCCGTTCTGGGCCTTTCAGTGCGGATGGTGCACCTGGATGTACTCGATGGTCGACATGGCCATCTACCCGGTTCTCTTCAACCAGTATCTCGCGACCTTCGTACCGGACCTCGGCGCGCCGGCGCGCTTTCTCGTCTCGCTCGCCGTGATCTGGACCGCCGTCGCGGTGAACCTGCGCGGGGCGCACGACGTCGGCCGCGTCTCGGTGGCCGTGGGCGCCTGTGTGCTCGGCGGCTTCGGGCTGCTGGCGATAGCCGCGCTCGCGCACCAGACGGGCACCCCGTGGCAGCCCTTCGCGAAGCCGGGCGAGAGCCCGTTTGCAGGTCTCGGCCTCGGCATCTCGATCGCCCTCTGGAACTACATCGGCTGGGACAATGCCTCCACCGTGCAGGGAGAGGTCGTGGACGCATCGCGCAGCTATCCGCGCGCGCTCGCATTCGCGCTCCCGCTCGTGACTCTCGCTTACTTCGTCCCGCTGCTGCCGGCGCTCGGCGCCACGGACTGGACGTCGTGGCGGGAGGGGGCGTGGCCCGAAATCGCGCGTACGGCCGCCGGCGGCGGCACGCTCGGCTCGCTGCTCGGGGTCTGGGTCGCGTTCGCAGGCCTTGCGAGCGCGCTCGCTCTCTTCAATGCGCTGCTCCTGGCCTACTCGCGCATCCCGCTCGCCATGGCGACCGACGGCCTGCTGCCCCGGGCGCTCGGCCGTCTCGATGCGCGGGGCACACCACGCAACGCCGTGCTGGCCTCGGCCATCTGCTACTCGCTCTGCGCGCTCCTCACCTTCCAGGAGCTCGTCGTGGCCGACGTCTTCCTCTACGCCCTCGCGCTCTTTCTCGAGTTCGCAGCGCTGCTCCAGCTCCGGCGCCGGGAGCCGACGCTGCGGGGCGCGTTCCGCATCCCGCTCGGCTTGCCTGGTCTGTCGCTGCTCGTTGCGTTGCCGCTCTCCGTCTTCGCGCTGGCGGTCGGGCTCTCCCTCATCGACGGGGAGTACGGCCTGCCGGCCCTCCTCATGGCCTTCGGCGCGGCGGCCCTCGGCCCGCTCGCCTACGCCGCTGCACTCGCCGGGGCGGGTCGCCGCCGGGCGTGAGCGATTCGGCTCAGCGTTCGAGGGCGAGCGACTCCATCGGGTCGCCCCCTGCGGCGCGGTCGATGTCCGCAGTCGTCATGCGGAGCGACGGATCGATCTCCGCCAGCTCGTCGCTGTAGTGACGCTCCGTCGCGAGCTCGAGCTCCTCGGCCTCCCCCGTTCCGATGCGGAGCTGGAGATCGACGTCGCCGGGAGTCGTCGCCGCGGCGAGCGCGACCTCGCGCGTGATCGTTCCCTCGCGCACCAGCCGGATGAGATCCTGATCGAAGGTCCGCATTCCGTAGTGTGCGCCCTTGGCGATGATGTCCTGCAGCTCCGCCTGCCGTTCCGGATGGCGGATGCAATCCTGCACGATACGCGTGTTGAGCATCACCTCGATGGCCGGAACGAGCCCGTGGCCATCGGCGCGCGGCAGCAGCCGCATCGAGACGATGGCACGAAGCGCCTCCGACAGACGAAGCCGCAGCATGCCCTGCTCCGATGGCGCTGCGGCGCCGACCAGGCGATGGATCGTCTTGGCGGCGTCGGTGGTGTGAGCCGTGCTGAAGACGAGATGGCCCGTCTCGGCCGCCTTGAGTGCGATGTCCATGGTCTCGGCGTCGCGCATCTCCCCGATCATGATCACGTCCGGGTCCTGTCGCAGGGCAGCCCGCAGCGCCGCGGCGAAGCCGTCCGTGTCGGTCCCGATCTCGCGCTGTACGATCGACGAGCGCTCGTTGAGAAAGAGGAACTCGATCGGATCCTCGATCGTGATGACGTGCGCCGACTTCGTGTGGTTGATGTGCTTGATCATGGCCGCCAGCGTCGTCGACTTTCCGCTTCCGGTCGCGCCCGTGACGAGGACGATGCCGCGCTCCTCCTCGGCCAGGGCCGCTGCGATCGGCGGAAGGCCGAGCTCGGCGAGATCGGGGACCTGCATCGGGATCACGCGGACGACGATGGCGAGGCTCCCGCGCTGGCGAAAGGCGTTGGCGCGAAAGCGCGCCGCGCCCGGCACGGCAAAGGAGAAGTCGACTTCCCGCAGGGTGTCGAGGTCGAGACCCGCGAGGCGCGCGGGGCGAATGGCCTCGAGAACCGCCTGTGTCTGGCGCGGCGAGAGCTTCTGCGCGTCCTGGGCGCGCAGGTCTCCGTGGATGCGCAGGAGGATCCTCTCGCCGGCCTTGAAGTGAACGTCGGAGGCGCCCTGCGCGAGGGCCGAGCGCAGGATTTCCTCGACGCGCTGGCGGTCGAGGGCCTCGACGGATGATTCCGACACCCGGGCGGCATCGGCCGGTCGGGTGTGGCCCTTGAAGGGTTTCGCGCTGCATCACAACATGGCGTCGTGGACTGGTTCGCCGAGTACCGGCGCAAGCGGACGACGCCCGAGCTCGCGGCGCTCGCCATCGAGCCCCGCGGCGCGCTCGGGCTCGGCATCGCCCATGGCCACCCGCCGGCGCTCCTCGCGGCGGTGGCGGCCCGCGCCCGCGCCGGCGAGATCCGCGAGCTCACGGTCTACTACACCTACGCGCTCGCGTCCGCGTCGGAGACGCTGCTGGCGCCCGATCTGCTGGGTGTGATCCGCCGCCGGCCGACGTTTCAGACCGCCGCGGACCGGGATCTGATTGCTTCTACGGGAAACGCCGCCAGCATCGACTACGTCCCGGCCTACCTGCACCAGCTCCCGCGCATCTTCGAGGAGGAGATTGCTCTCGACACCTTCATGACGGTCGTCGCCCCCATGGATCGCGCCGGCTACATGAGCCTCGGCACGTCGATCGGCTACTCCCAGGCGGCCGCCCGCAAGGCGAAGCGCGTGCTCGTGGAAGTCAATGAGCACATGCCGCGCACGCTCGGCGACACCATGCTCCACGTCTCCGAGGTGGACGCGATCGTCGAGTGGTCCGCGCCGATGGTGGAAATCGAGCGGCGGTCTGCCGCCCCCGAGGACGAGAAGATCGGCCGGGCGATCGCCGGGATGATCCCGGACGGTGCGACCCTCCAGCTCGGCGTGGGAGGGGTGCCGGATGCGGTGGCCGCGAGCCTCGCCGATCACCGCGACCTCGGGATCCACACGGAGCTCTTCACGGCGGGAATGATGGATCTGATCGAGAAGGGTGTCGTCACGGGAAAGCGCAAGCGCCTCTACCCGCGCAAGCACGTCTTCACCCTCGCGATCGGCGACGCGCGGCTCTACGAGTTTCTCCACGACAATCCGGGGATGGAGGGCCATCCCTCGAACGTGACCAACGACCCCATCGTGATCGCCAAGCACGACGACATGATCTCGATCAACAGCATCCTCGAGGTCGATCTCTACGGGCAGGTGAACGCCGAGTTCCTGGGGCAGCACGAGTTCAGCGGCGTCGGTGGCCAGCACGATTTCGTGCGCGGGGCCTA
>CAYOIG010000090.1:0-3700 GCA_964403915.1 uncultured Myxococcaceae bacterium | reverse complement strand
GGCCGAGGGCCAGCGCGGTCGCCAGCAATCCGGCCAGGATGCCGGCGCCCGCTCGCCCGCGCGAGGGCTTCAGAGCACCGGCTCCAGCGAGCATCCACCCTTGCGCGCGTTCGCCACGTTGCGGATCCTCGCCTGCGGTCGTGGCACCCATGCGCAGCCCGGGACTCCCGCTCAGAGCTCGCCACCGGCACCCGTGCTCCGGCGACGAGCATACGCCTGCGCCGCGAGCACGGGCAACGAGCGCGGCGTGAGCGCAGCCACCTGCAGGCCGGGCGAGCCGGAAGGCCCCGGCGAGGCGGTCTTTGCCGCGCGCGTCTGGTCTCGCGGCTGGCGCCTCGTCGCGGCCGCATTCGTGATCCTGAGCCGCACGAGCCTTCCCGCGCTCGCCCTCGTGAGCGCCTTCGCGTTGGAGGAGACGCCGCCGCTGCGCGCGCTCGTCGAGGCGATCGTCGCACTCGCACTGCTCCCGGCGCTCGCGGCGGCGCTCCTCGCGCGGGCCCACGTCGTCTCGGTCAGCGCCGGGGCCGGCGAGCTCCGCATCGAGAGCCGCGGTGCACGCCTTGGCGTCCCGTTCGAGGCCGTCGCACGCGCACGGATCTGGCGCGTGCCCCTCCCCGAGCCGGGCGTCACGCTGGCGCTCCGCGGCACGGGCTTCCCGCCGCGTCTCGAGCTCGGCGCGCGGGATCCATCCGATCTCCTCCTCCCGCTCGCACGCTCCGGCGCAGCCGCAGCGCAGCAGGAGGCCCGCGAGCCGGCATTCGTCTGGGCGCGCGAGCGGGCTGCCTACCGCTACGGCCTCGCTCACCGCCCGGCGATCAAGTTCCTGCTCTTCGCCCTGCTGCCGGCCGGCGTCTTCTTCAACACCCACCAGCACATCGCCTACGGCGGCCCGCTCGGCCAGTACCACCTGCTCGGCCTGCAAGCCTTCGTGCAGACCTTCGCGGAGTATTGGGCCACTGTCGCGATCTATCTGCTGCTCTACGCGAGCGTGTGGCGCGGGCTCGCCGAGCTCGCCTGCTTCGGCGCGGCCCGCATCGCGCCGCTGCGCGCGGCCTTGGTGCGACGCGCCGCAGAGCGAGCCTGCCTCGTGCTCTACTACGCAGGCGTTCCCGCGCTGGTCGGGCTGCGCTTCTTGATCTGAACGGGGGGCGCTCGCCTCCGGAGCGCCCCCCGTGGGTTGCTACGCCCCGGCCGGCGCCTCGGCCTCGGCTGCGCGGGCCGGGCGCTTCACGCCCTTGGCGGCGTAGACGGCCTCGGCGATGCGGCCGAAGACGTCCCGGTTCTCCTTCAGGAACTTCCGTGCCTGCTCCCGGCCCTGCCCGATGCGCTCGCTCTCGTAGGAGTACCAGGAGCCGCTCTTCTCCACGAGCCCGGCCTCGACGCCGAGGTCGAGAAGATCTCCCTCGGTCGAGATGCCCTCGTTGTAGAGGATGTCGAACTCGGCCTGGCGGAAGGGCGGCGCGCACTTGTTCTTCACGACCTTGACGCGCGTGCGGTTGCCCGTCACCTCGTCGCCGTCCTTGATGGCGGCGATGCGGCGCACGTCGAGCCGCACCGAGGCGTAGAACTTGAGCGCATTGCCGCCGCTGGTGGTCTCGGGGTTGCCGAACATGACGCCGATCTTCATCCGGATCTGGTTGATGAAGAGGATCGTCGCGTTCGACTTCGAGACCGTGCCCGTGAGCTTGCGCAGGGCCTGGCTCATGAGCCGCGCCTGCAGGCCCATGTGCTGGTCTCCCATCTCGCCTTCGATCTCGGCCTTGGGCACGAGGGCTGCCACGGAGTCGACGATCACGAGGTCGATGGCGCCCGAGCGCAGCAGCACGTCCGCGATCTCGAGGGCCTGCTCTCCCGTGTCGGGTTGGGAGACCAGCAGGTCGTCCACCTTCACGCCCAGACGCCGGGCGTAGCCCACGTCGAGGGCGTGCTCGGCATCGATGAAGGCCGCGACGCCGCCGAGCTTCTGCACCTCGGCCACGGCATGCAGGGCCAGCGTCGTCTTGCCGCTCGACTCCGGGCCGAAGATCTCGACCACCCGCCCGCGCGGAAGGCCGCCGATGCCGAGGGCCAGGTCGATGCTCGCCGATCCGGTCGGGATGACCTCCACCTCCTTGTCCACGGCCTTGTCGTCCATGGTGAGGATGGCGCCCTTGCCGAACTGCTTCTCGATGGCGGAGACCGCGAGGTCGATCGCCTTGCGCTTCTGCGCGTCGCGGGCGGCCGTCCGCTCGTTGGGAGTGATCTGCGTGATGCTGGCCATGTCTTTCCTTCCTTTTGAAGATTTCGGGAATCAGGGTTGCGTGGGAATGGGACCGCCGAGCGCCACTCGCTCGACCGGGGTGTAGACCGAGCCGCCCGCCCCGGGCCGGCTCTCGAAGAGGGTCACCGTGCGCGCGGAGAACGAGGCCGGGGTCGCCTCCGGCAGGCCCTCCAGAACGGGGTCGCGGACGGCGTCCACGCGCGCGAGCGTGACGTGCGCGCGGAAGACCCGCAGCTCCGGAGCGAAACCGGCTGCGACCACGCCGCGCTCGACGGCCGCCGCGAGCGCCGCGAGCCCGGCTTCGGGCTCGAGACCGAGCGCGAGCACACGCGGCCGCCGCAGCGAAGGGAAGCCGCGAACCGCGCCGAGGTGCACCTCGAACGGCGCGAGCGGGCGAACGCTGGCCGCCACCGCGCGCGAGAGCGCCGGCACGGCATCGGCCTCGATCCGGCCGAGGAAGCGAAGCGTCACGTGCAGGCCCTCCGGGCGTACGAAGCGCGCGTCCTTGCCGAGCGGCCCATCGCGAAGCGCCGCGAGGCAGCGCGCCGCCGCACCGAGGGCAGGCTCTTCCAGCGCGAGGCCGAGAAAGGCACGCAGCGTCGCCACGTCACTTCGTCCTCCGCGCGAGGGTCGGCGCCAGCAGCGGCGCACCGATCAGCGTTCGCCGCACCCAGTCGAGGCCGATCTGCGCCGTGAGACTGCGATGCCGCGAACGGTCGAGCGGGAAGACGAAGCGCTCGGCGTGCGTGCCGCCGGCGCTCGCGAGGGCGATGCAGACGCTGCCGACGGGCTTCTCCGTGCTCCCCCCGCCCGGCCCCGAGATCCCCGTGGTGGCCAGCGCCAGATCGGAACCGAAGCGCGCGCGGGCGCCCTCGGCCATGGCCCGCGCCACGGGCTCCGACACGGCGCCGTGTCGCTCGAGCAGATCTCCGGAAACGCCGAGCAGCGCCTGCTTGGCCGCGTTGGCGTAGGCCACGACGCCGCCGAGGAAGTAATCCGAGGAGCCGGCCACGCTCGTGATGCGTTCGGCGAGCAGCCCGCCCGTGCACGACTCTGCCACCGCGAGCGTCTTGCCCTGCGTACGCAACAGGCGACCGGTGACGGCCTCGAGCGGCTCGTCGCCCTCGGCATAGACGAGCGCGCCGAGGCGCTCGCGGATCGCGACGCAGACCGCCTCGAGCTTCGCCTCGGCCTCGGCCACCGTGGCGGCCCGCGTGAGCGGGCGCAGCAGGTTGTCGGGGAAGGCCGTGCGGAAGCCGAGCGTGACCTCGCCCCCCTGCGCCACACCGGAGAGGGCCTCTTCGAGGTTCGACTCGCCCATGCCGAAAGTGCGCAGGATGCGTGCGCGCACGACGGCGCGGCCTGCATACCGGGCCTCGAGACGCGGCAGCACCTGCTCGTCCATCATGCGCTGCAGCTCACGCGGGACTCCCGGCAGGC
>CAYOIG010000089.1:0-3265 GCA_964403915.1 uncultured Myxococcaceae bacterium | reverse complement strand
GTCGAAGGCGACCGAGATCACCTCGATCGCGATCGCGTGCTCGAGGCTCGCGGGGAGCCCGAGCAGCCAGAGCGCCACGTAGTTCTCGAGCACGCCTCCGAACCATCCCACGCCGAAACACGTGGCGGAGAGAAGGAAGGGGCTTGCGCCGTCGCGATACGCGTGCCGGATCTGTCCGTCGAGACGCGTGAGGCCCTCGTGGAGTGATTCCGGGAGCGGGATTCCCAGTCGTGCTGCGAGCCGCGATGCCGCGCCGAACATGCCCCGGCGCTGCACCACGACAGCGATCCCGACGAGCAGCGTGAAGGCCAAGAGACCGAGCTCGAGACGCCGGAGCACGTCGGGCGAGAGCGGCATGCCCGGGAGCACGGCCCAGAGGCCGATCCCGAGGAAACCGATCAGTCCCACGGTCTGGGAGAGCCGTGCAACCGCCACCGAGGCGGTACCGACGCTTGCGCTCAGGTAGGGAAGCAGCATGCGCACCCGGACGAACTCGCCACCGACGGTCGCCGTGGGAGTCAGGTAGTTGACGGCGTCCCCGGCCAGTCGGGCGGCGAGCACGGAGCGGAAGGGAACGCCCCGTCCACCGGCCGGGAACGTGAGCCGCCACGCCGTCGCGTTCGCCGTGATCGCGAAGATCTCCTGCGCCACGATGAGAACGACCCCGACGCCCACCTGGCGGAGGTCTGCGAGCACCGTCGAGGCGTCGAGCGTGTAGACCAGGGTTCCGAGCAGGACGATTCCCGTGAAGAGGAGGAGGCGCTCGATCCATGCCGGCAGACGCATCGGGCCTCGACTCACAGGGGGCGGCCACCTTCCTCGGAACGGCGGTGGCGCTCTACGCACCGCGAGCGGTCGCGGGGGAGTTTCATCGAACGCACGGCATTGCGCCCGTCGTCCGCGCGGGCCAGGGAAGCGCGCCGTCGTCGAGCTGCTCCTGGCACACGCTCAGCGCCTCTTGCGGCGACGCAGGTACTTTCCCACCCGTCCGAGCTGGAGCTGCCACGCGCCGAACTTTTCGGTGAGCCATTTGTAGAGCGAGGCCCCCACCAGCGTTCCGAGTGCGATCGAAGCCAGGATGAAGACGGCGCGCACCATGCCGTCGAAGCCGGCTGCGCGATCGCTCAGCATGCGGGCGACGCTCAGCAGCCCGAGTGCGCCGGGAACGAGCAGCCAGAAGCTCGGCAGGAACGTCACCATCGCCGGCGGACCCCGGAAACGGAGCTGGATCAGGTAGCCGAGCGGCGTCGCAACCAGCGTGCCGAAGAAGCCGCTGAGCTCGCTTCCGACGAAGCGCTCGGCGAGCCGCTGCGATCCGAACGTGACCAGGAGGACGAGGAGCATCCAGCCGAGGGAGTTCTTCGGCGCCGAGAAGTGGAAGTAGACTCCGACGCCGAAGACGAGAACCCCGGCCCACGGCGCCCAGAAGACCTCGTTCAACGCCGGTTCCGAAGGCAGGAGCTGGTCGGGCCCGACACCGACGAGCGCCGCGCCCGCCGCGAGACCGAAGGCCAACAGGACGAGCTGGACGAAGCCCGTGGTGAGGCGGCTCGAACCGCTCACCATGTCTCCGTAGGCGAGTTCCACCATGCCGAGGGTGAGCATCGAGCCCGGCAGGAAGGTGACGAGGGGCGGCACCAGCGCATGCAGCGGATCCACGGGGAGGCCTTGCCGCACGGCGAAGAAGACGAGCCCCGACACGATCGCGGCCGAGAGGACGGGCAACGGGACGACCAGCACCGCGCTCGACTGGTTCGCGGACTTCACGATCCCGACGATCGCGCCGAGCAGCGCTGCAGCGACCAGGTTCATGAAGGTCGCCTGGAATACGACGGCGAGGCCGAGCGCGAGAATCGTGTGTCCCGCGATGATTCCGACACTTCCGAAGCGCGGGTCCTTGCGGAGGATCGCGGCGAGCCGGTCGAGCCCTTCGCGGGGGTCCACCGCCTGGTGTTGGATCTCGGACCCGAGGGCGTAGACGTCTGCGATCTGGTCGAGGCGAAGCGTCTGCCCGGGGCCCTCGGAGAGCGTGATGCGCTCGCCTTCTCCGTCGTGGAGGCTGATGAAGACCGCCGTCGGGAAGGTCACCACCCGCACGCCGCGCATGCCACAGGCCGTGGCGACACGGCGGAGAATCAGCTCGACCTGGGCCGTCTGCTCGCCGCATGCGAGATACGCCTGCCCGAGGCGGAACAAGAACTCGAGGAGCAGGACGGGATCGGTCTTGGGAGAGTCGCGCTTCATGCCGGCATCGAGGCTCCGTACACTCTCGTAGCGCTGCGCGCCCGCGTCGGCCGCGCAGACGAGCCTAGCCGATCCCCGCACGGGTTCGTTCGCAGATTGCGTCTCGCTCCTCACCCGTTCGTGTAGACTGCCTCGCGGAGGTACCCACGATGATCACGGCATCGATGTTCCGAGCGGGAGTGATCCTGCTGCTCGCGCTCCTCGCACCGCTCGGCCACGCCATCGCCCAGACACCGGCCGCTGCGGGATTCGAGGCCGAGCCCGTCTTCGAGGCCAAGGATCTCGTGGCGGCCGATCTCCTCCAGGGGCCTCACTTCACGGTCGATCCGAGGGTCCCGGTCGTGGGCTTCATCGCGCGTTTCACGATTCGCTCGCCCCTCGGTGAGTTCTCGGCCCATGGCCTCCGCAGGCTGCCGGTCCGTGTGAACGAGATCGAGGCCATCGCGAAGCTCGACGAATTCAGCGCCGCGCGGGAGTTCGTGGCGGCGGCGGCCCGCGCGGCCGTGCGTCCCGTCACGTCGGCGGCCAACATGGTCGTTCGCCCGGTCGAGACCATCGCCGGCATTCCCGGCGGTGTGACGCGTTTCTTCGGGAGGGTCGGCCTGGCCGGTTCGCGCGTCGCGCAGGCCGCCACCACCCCCGGCCAGAGCGCCGGCGAGCGGGTCTCGGAGACGACGGGCCGGGTCGGCTCCGTCGCGGTCACGGCGCTCGGCTTCGAGCAGGAGCGCCGGAGGCTGGCCGAGCGGCTGGGCGTCGACCCCTACACCACGAACGAAGTCCTCTCCGCGAAGCTCACCGACGTGGCCTGGGTCATGTTCTCGGGGCGGCTCACGATCACGGCCGTCAACGTGCTGCTCGTTCCCTACTCGATGGCCGCCTCGAGCGTGAGCGTCACCAACCGCGCCATCTACGACGTTCCGGCGGCCGATCTCGTCAATCGCGCGTCGGCCGCCTTCGCTGCCACCGGGGCGCCGCGGGCGCAGGTGCAGGCGCTCATGCAGAACCCGCAGTACTCGCTCAG
>CAYOIG010000088.1:0-2577 GCA_964403915.1 uncultured Myxococcaceae bacterium | reverse complement strand
GGCATGCGCCTCCACGAACAGCGCCTCGCCGTTCACGTCGGGCAGCTGGATGTCGCTCACCACGGCGTCGTAGCGCTTGCGCGCGAGCGTCTCCAGGCGGATAGGAACTCCAAGGGGGTCCTTCATGTCGTGTCGAGGTCCGGGAACTCCCGTTATGACCAATCCCCGTGGGATCTCAGCCTGGAACGACCGTAGGCGGCGTTGCGCCGGAGACGAAGACCAGCGGCTCGGCGCTCGCGGTGCGCGCAGCGAGCGCGGCGGCGAGGAGCGCGGCGCCGCAGGCGAGCCTCACTGCGTGCGCTCGATGCCTTCGTGCGCGATGCGCAGCAGCTCGACCGTCCCCGTCGCGCCTCCCACGGCCTGAAGCTCCGCCGGCCATGCGCGCGTGAGGGTCCAGCTCCGAACGACGCTCGCGCTCGTGTCGAGCTCCGAGATCGTCACCGTCGAGCGCGCGTGCGCGACGTCGCCGGCAACGACGAGGGCGCGCCACGCGATCAGATCTCCCGCGGGCGCGGCGCTTCGCGTGCAGATGACGTCGAGGATCTGGAGCTGCCCCGGGATCTTCTGCACCTGCGCCGGATCTCCGCCGCTTCGAAACTCGATCACCTCGCTGGCCGTCCCGAGCCCGCGGCAGGTCTCGAACAGGCCGAGCGAGGCCCCGTTGCGTGCGATCGAGAAGCGCACCGGCGCGAGCGGTCCCGGAGCGGGCTCCGCCGGCGCGGGGGCCAGGAGCAAGAGCCCGAGAACGGCGAGCCCACCGGCGCGGGCTCCCAACGTCGTGATCAACGGCATCGATCCCCTCCGAGAACGCTCTACCCTCCGCCCGGGCCCCGGTAGCTCAGTGGACTAGAGCGGTCGCCTTCTAAGCGACGGGTCGCAGGTTCGAATCCTGCCCGGGGCGCCAGGCCATTCTACTCGCTCGGCGTTCCGCCCGGCCGTGACACATTCGGCCCGCGGTGACCACTCCCCTTCGGGAGGCCCGAGCGATGGATCTGCGCCTGCCTACCCTGCGCTGCCTGCTCACGGGCGCCTTGCTGCTGGCCCTCGCCGCGCCCGGCGCGCAGGCGATCGCGACCGGCGAGGTGAAGGTCTCGATGTGGCTTCCGGGAACCACGGGGCCGACCGAGCAGATCCTCCCGATCCCGTTCTTCACGCCGTTTGCAACCCCCGTTGCAAACCTCCACTACTCGGGCTGGGTCGGGAGCATGCACGCGCTCGCGAGCGCGGCAGGGGATCTCGAGGGCGGCTTCGTGAACGCCGCCATCTGGACGAAGGCCGACTCGGAGGTGCAGGGGGGTGCCCTCACGCCATACGCGAAGGTCTCGATCACGTTCAGCGACACGCTGGAGGTGACCTCGGAGACGCTTCCGGCGGGAAGCCCCGTCAGAGTGGAGATCCGCTCGCTCGCGGCCTGGATCGGAAGCGCCGGCGCCGACGGAGGCTGGGCACTCTCGCGCCTGTACGCGTACGAGGAGGCGTTCATCCCCGGCAGGTTGGGGGCGTACGCCGAGGACGGCTTCCAGACGCCCGCGGCCGGCGCGTCGCAGCAAGAGCTCGATCCGCTCATCCTCGACGCGGAGGTGGGCGACACCGTTCACCTCAATTTCATCCTCGACATCTACGGTCAGATGCAGATCTCGGCCACACAGGTCGGGAATCGCATCGATCCGGGCCATGGTGAGGTGCAGGCCATGACGCTCCTCGCCTTCGGCGCCGAGGCGACGCCTTCGCTCGCGCTGGCGGCGCGCGTCGCGGGGGCGGGCGCGCTGGACGCTCCAGCGGTAACGCTCCGTTCGGAGACCTTCGGCGGCGCCTTCCCGGGCTTCGAGGCGCTGCTCCCGGAGAGCTACGAGCCGCACATGCCTTCGCTCCCTCCGATCCCGGAGCCGGCGACGGGCGCGCTCGTCGCGGCGGGCGTCGCGCTCCTGGCCGGCGCTCGGCGCGCCGCCGCCTCCCGAGACTCGCGGCGGACGACCACAGGCCCGAGGCGCTGATCGCGCGACACGGCACAGCGTCGCAGGCCGGCCGCGACGCGCTCGCTCGAATGCCGCATCCTCCCGTCACCGCACGCGACCGGAGGAAGCGACGATGGCGACGCTCGTGCTCTCGATCCTCGGCCTTGCCGTCGCCTGGTTCCTGCTCGAGCGCAGCCGCCGCAAGACGCACGCCATGGCCGGCGGGATCCACGAAGAGATCACGCTGCCGCACACGAAGGAGTGGGAGCTCCACCACAACTCTTTCTCGCTCTGCTCGAAGAAGCTGCGCGTGTGCCTTTCGGAGCTGGGCATCGACTACGCGAGCCACCCCGTCGATCTCATCGAGACCGGGTCCTACGAGAACGTGAGCCGCCGGTTCCTGGCAGTGAATCCCGCAGGGCTCGTCCCCGTCCTCGTGCACCGCGGACACCCGATCTACGAGTCGCACGACGAGATCGTCTACGCCGCGCGGCACGCCGGCGTGCGCGGTCGCGAGCTTCTGCCCGAAGACCCCGCGGAGCGCGCGCGGGTCGAGAGCTGGACCGACCTCGCGTCGCTCACGGGCGTCGATCCGACGCAGGGCACGGCCGAGCGCGCGGGC
>CAYOIG010000087.1:0-11038 GCA_964403915.1 uncultured Myxococcaceae bacterium | reverse complement strand
GAGCTGCGCGCGCGCCAGCGCGGCGCGGGCCGTGGTCGACGCGAGCCGTGCGCGCGCCCGATCGGCGGCAGCGCGGTACTCGCGATCATCGAGCTCGACCAGCGCCTGGCCCTGCTTCACGCGGTCGCCCTCCTCCACGAGATAGCGAGCCACCCGCCCGGGCACGCGAGCGCCGACGGAAACCACCCGGTCTCCCGGCACGAGATAGCCGGCGCCGGAGAGCACGGGCACCGGCTGGCTCGCGGCCTCCGCAGAGACGGTCGCCTGCGCGGTTCGCACGGCCTGCGCCCGCGAAAGACGCAGGGCGAAGCCCCCCGCCGCGAGCAGGAGCAGAAGTACGAGCCACGGCCAGCGGCGCCGCTGCCGGCGCGGCTTGCGGCGCGCCGGCGCAGCGTCGCGGTCCATTCGCAAAGCCGCGAGATCGGCGCGCAATCGCTCCTGCCCCTCGACGCCACCTTCCACGAGCCCTCCCCTTCCCTACGCCTTGCGCAGCGCTTCGATCGGCCGCAGGCGCGCTGCGCGCCAGGCCGGCCCGAGACCACCGAAGAGACCGATGACCAGCGAGAGCCCGAATGCGAGCACGAGATCGCGCGGCGTGATCGAGAGCGTGACGACGTTCGTGGTGAACGTCCGGGCGCCGAACGTGACGCCCCCCAGCATTATTCGGAGCACCTCGGCGAGCGCGAGCGAGAGCGCCGCGCCGAGCACGAAGCCGGCCAGCGCCAGCACCACGGACTCGATCTCGAACGAGACCAGGATCGCGCTGCGCGGAAAGCCGAGCGCGCGCAGGGTCCCGATCTCGGCGGTGCGGGCCTGCACGGAGGCATACATCGTGTTCGCCGCGCCGAAGCCTGCGCCCGTTCCGGCGAGGATCGAGATCGCCAGCACCAAGAACGTCAGCGAGCCCGCCGTCTCGGCCTGCTTCGCGTAGTACTCGCTCTCGCGCGAGGCCTCGAGGGCGTAGCGAGGGTCGGCGTCGATGCGCGCCTTTAGCGCCTCGAGATCCGCCTCGCTCGCCGCCCGTAGCCGCACGCCGGAATAGGGGTTGATCCGACGTGCATCGCTCGAGAGGTCCGTGGCATCGACCCAGACCTCGCTCTCGAAGGACGAGCCGTCGGATTCGAGAATGCCGACGACGGTCCAGCGATTGCGCCCGAACTCGAGCACTTCGCCGATCTCGGCGCCCTGGTAGCGCCCGCGCAGCGCCTTGCCCACCAGCGCTTCGCCCATGCGCGGCCGGAAAATGCGACCCTCGGCGACCTTCACCTCGCCGTGCACGTCGAAGGCGGCCGGCTCGACCCCCCGCACGAGCACGTTCTCGCGGCCGCCCTGCTTCGTCCAGAAGAACGGCTGCACCACCAGCTCGGGGGAGACCAGCCGCGCGCCGCTCTCCGCGGTCGCGATGCCATCGAGGTAACGCACCGAGTCGTAGGCGAGGCGCGTGATCTGGCTCGAGCCGTCGTTGTCGGAGCCCTTGCGCAGCACCACGAGATTCATCGGATCGCCGGTCGTCGCGACCGTGCGCCGCAGACTCGACAGCAGCCCGAGAAAGAGACTGCACGCCACCACCACCAGCGCGACCACCACGATCATCACCAGGCTCCGTCCGGGCCGGGCCACGACGTTTCCGAGCGAGTAGGAGAGCGGGAGCATCAGAAGACCTCCCGCAGCGTCTGCGCCACCGGCTTGCGTGCCGCGCCCCAGGCGGGAACGATGCCCGCGACCACACCGATCGCCAGCGAGAGCGCGAGACCCTGCACCACCACGGCCTGGTTGACGATGAAGCCGCCGAGCGGGCCGAGCTGTGCCGAGCCCGCCGCCATCTCGCGCAGCGCACGGGTGAGCAGCACGGCGAGGCCCACGCCCGCGCCGCCCGCCAGCACCGAGAGCACGACGGTCTCGGCGACGAGCATCGAGAAGATCGCGTGGCGACGGAAGCCGATGGCCTTGAGCACGGCAATCTCTCCCGCCCGCTCGCGCACGGCCATCGAGGCGGTATTGCCGGCGATGAAGACGATGCAGAGCGACACCAGGGCGGTAACGATCATCAGGATCGTGACGAAGCCCTCGAGCGAGCCGAAGAAGGAGGAGAAGAAGCTCTTCTCGGTCTGCGTCGAAGTCTCGGCCTCGCTGTTCTGCGTGAGCTCCTGGATCCGCAGCATCACCGCGTTCACTTCCTTCGGGTCCTTCACCTTCACCCAGACGATGCCCGCGATCCCGAGCTTGCGCCCCTTCGCCTCGAGCGCCTGCGCCAGATACTCCCAGTTGAGCCACAGGATCGGCGCACGGTCGCTCGGGATCTCGGCCACGATGCGCAGGTCGAGATCGGCGGGCCAGACCGTGCTTCGCAGCGTGATGCGATCGCCCACCTTCCAGCCGTATTTCTTCATCGTCTCGCGACCGACGATGGCTCCGTCGCGGTAGCGCCGGAAGTCGGCCACGCCCTGCGGCGAGATGTTCCAGTCGGGGTAGACGCTCTCGATGTGGTCCGCTTCGACGGCGAAGTTCGGAAACGTGACCCGGCCGGCCTCTTCGAAGGCGCCGCCGAACCAGACCTGCGCCATGGCGTCCTCCACGCCGGGCAGCGAGCGGATCTTGCGCGCGAAGGCGTAGGGCATCGGATAGACGAGGCCGGCCTTGTTGACGACGGAGATGCGCGTGTTGCTCGCGATGCGGTTGAGGAGGGCATCGAGGCCCGCGGGCATCGTGAGCAGGATGCAGACCAGCAGCACGGCGAGCGCGATGGCCCCGCTCGTGAGCAGCGAGCGCAGCGGGTTGCGGCGCAGGTTCGCGAGCACGATGCCCAGGTATCCCATCGCTCAGCCGCCGGCCGGCGAGGCGGCCGCGGGCGCTCCCCCCGCCGCCATCACCAGGGCATCGTGCGCGCGCCGCGCCTCGTCGCCTTCGAGCAGGATGCCTTTGTCGAGATGAAAGACCTGATCCACGAAGCGCAGCGCCCGCGGGTCGTGCGTCACCATGATCACGGTCTTGCCGAACTCCTCCTCGAGCTGCCGGAGCAAGGCGAGCGTCGCCTCGGCGTTCTTCGCGTCGAGATCGCCCGTGGGCTCATCCGCGACGATGAGATCCGGGTCGCTCACCAGCGCGCGTGCGATGGCGACGCGCTGCTGCTCGCCGCCGGAGAGCGTCCGCGGCGAGTGCTGGATCCTGTGCTCCAGCCCCACCACGCGCAGCGCGATCTCGGCCCGTCGGCGGCGCTCTTCGCGTGGGAGCCCGGTGAGCAGCAGCGGCAATGCCACGTTGTCTCGGGCCGAGAGCACGGGCACGAGATTGAAGAACTGGAAGATGAGTCCCACGTGGCGCGCGCGCCAGGCCGCGAGCTCGTCCTCGCTGAGCTCACCGAGGAGCTGCCCCGCAACCCAGACCTCGCCCGCGCTCGGCTGGTCGATGCCAGAGACGAGGTTCAGCAGCGTGGACTTCCCCGATCCCGACGGGCCCATGAACGCCACGAAACGGCCACGCTCGATCTCGAGAGAGCAGCCCTCGAGCGCATGCACCTCGTCGACGCCGCGGGTGTACCAGCGCGAGACACGATCGAGACGGATCAGCGGAGAGGCGGCGCCCGCTTCGGAGGGGTCCGACACGATGGCTGGAGCCTAGCCCGTGCCCTTCCCCCGGGCGATACTGCGTGCGGGGGGTGGCGTGCCGCTGCGACGAAAGCTCGCTCTCGTGGCGGCGCTCTACTTCGTCGAGGGCTTTCCGCCGGGCATCGCGGCCGACGTCTGGCCGGTCTGGTTCCGCGTCCACGGGGCATCGCTCGCCGAGATCGGCTGGGTGAGCACGCTTCTCTCCGCCTACACGTTCAAGTTTCTCTGGTCTCCTCTCGTCGATCGCCATGCCCGCCACCGGCGCTGGATCGCGGCAGCGCTGGCGACCATGGCGGCATCTCTCGCGCTCGCCGGGCTGCGCGATCCGGCTGCGCCGGACGCGATGCTCTGGATGCTCCTGGCGGGCTTCTGCCTGGCCTCGGCGACGCAGGACATCGCCATCGATGCCTACACCATCGGGCTGCTCGACCGCGGCGAGGAGGGGCCGGCCAACGGCGTTCGGGTGACGGCCTACCGCGTCGCGGTGCTGGCAGGGGGGGGCGCGCTGCTCTTCCTCCCGCGCTGGGCGGGCTGGCCGGCGACCCTCGCCACGGCCGCCGCCGTGTTGCTCGGCCTTGCCGCGCTGGCGACCCGCCTGCCGGAGGTGCAAACGGGAAGCGGCGAGCCTGACGCCACCTGGCCTGCGCTGCGGCGCTGGCTCTCACAGCCCGGCGCGGCTGCACTCTTCGCATTCGTCTTGCTCTATCGCCTCGCGGACCTCAGCATGGGGCCCATGGTCAAGCCCTTCTGGGTCGACCGGGGCGTCAGCCTCGAGGAGATCGGCGCTGTCTCGACTGCGCTCGGGTCGATTGCGACGGTTGCCGGCGCGCTGGCCGGCGGCGTCTTCGTTCGCCAGCGCGGCCTCTCCCCGGCTCTGTTGCTGTTCGGCGCCTTCGCCATGCTCTCGAATCTCGGCTATGCGGCGGCCGCCTGGTCGCCGGCTTCGGGCCGGCCGGCGCTGTATGCCGCCTCCCTCGTCGAATCCTTCTGCACCGGCCTCGCGACCGCCGCCTTCCTCAGCCTGCTGATGCGGGCCTGCGAGAAGCAGCACGCGGCCGTGCAATTCGCCTGTCTCTCGGCGGTCTCTCTTGCGCCGCGGCTGGTGACCGGGCCCCTCTCCGGCATGGGCGCCCACGCCATGGGCTACGCCACGTTCTTCGCCGCCACGGCGCTGCTCGCGCTCCCTGCGCTCGCACTCGTGCCCGCTGCCGGGAGATTCGCGAACCATGAGCGCTGAAACCCCGCGCGTCGGACTCGCGGTGGCGCGCGTGGCCGCCGGCACCGCTCTCGCGGCCGGCACCTTCCTCGTGCTGCAGCCCTTCCTGGTGCCCATGGCCTGGGCCGCACTGATCGCACTCATGAGCTGGCCCTTGTTCCGCCGCGTCCGTCGCTGGACGAAGCGGCCCGTCCTCACGGCCGGACTGTTCACGGCCGTGGTCTTCCTCACGGTCGGCGTGCCGCTCACGCTGCTGCTGGCGAACCTCGGCAGCGAGGCGACCCGGCTCGTGACGGGCATGCAGGAATGGATCGCACGGGGTGCGCCGCTGCCCGGGTGGGTCACGGAGCAGCAGTGGCTCATGGAGCGGCTGCAATCCTACCGGCGCGTGGACGTGCTCGATCCCGCCGTCATCGCGGGCTGGGTACAGAGCTACGGCGGCACGGTCTCGAGCCGCCTCGTGGATCTGGCCGGCTCCGTCGCGCGCAACGTGCTCAGCGTCGCGATCACGCTGATCGGCCTGTTCTGCTTCTACCTCGACGGCGAGCGCCTCGCCGGTCACGGCCGGCAAATGGCGCTGGTCTTCGTTCCCTACGCCTCGGAGGGCTTCCTCGAGCGCGTCGGCGACTCGATTCGCGCCGTGGTCTTCGGGCTGCTCGGCACGGCGCTCGTCCAGGGCACGCTCGCCGGCATCGGCTTCGCAGTGGCCGGAACGGGCGTTCCTGTCGCGCTCGGCGCCCTCACGGCCCTCGCCTCGTTCGTTCCCATGGGCACGGCGCTCGTCTGGATCCCGGCCGCCGCCTGGCTCGCGCTCTCGGGTGAGAACGCCGCAGCCCTCGGACTCTCGCTCTGGGGCGGCCTCGTGGTGAGCACGGCCGACAACTGGCTGCGTCCCCTGCTCATCAGTGGGACGACGCAGATTCCCTTCCTGCTGGTCTTCTTCGGCGTGCTGGGCGGGCTCTCGGCGTTCGGCGTGCTCGGCCTCTTTCTCGGCCCGGTTCTGCTCTCGGTCTCGTTCGCCCTGCTCGGCGAGTTCACACGCGAGCCCCGACCGGAAACGACCCAGCGCCGCCGCGGCTGATGCGGGCGGCGGCGACTACTGGCGCCACTCGGGAGGGACCGACGCCAGGTTCGCCTCCACCTCGAGGTCGCGCAGGCGCTTGTCTGCGTAGGCGAGCGCCTCGCGCTTCTTGTCGACGTCCATGCGCAGCCGCACGTTGTCCTGGTTCTCTGCTGCCACGTCGCCCCCCGGCGGCACGAAGCGCCACTGGTCCGAGCCCTCCGCCGCCTTCTCGAGCTTCGCCATGGCCTGATCGAGGTTCTTCTTGGCCGTCGCCGCTTCGGCCTGCGCATCCTTGAAGCGGCCTCGCCACTCCGTGCGCGTCGCGCCCCCCCGCCGCTCGACGTCGTAGTCGACCGAGGTCGGCAGCTTGAGCAGGCGGTCGAGGCGCGGCGGGGGCCGCTCCGTCTCCTGCCCGGCCGCGGGCGAAGCGGCAAGACCTGCGGCAAGGACCAGCGCCGCCGGCAGGCCTCCGGCAGCCAGTCTCGAGATCCACGGCTCTCGGTGCGCCCTGGCCCCTCTCATTTCAGCGATCCCCCCAGCCAGGGCCCACGAACAGGCCCAGGCGCGGATGTTACCGGCTCTGGCTGTGCGGGGGACGGGTCAAGGGCGGGGCCGGCCGGCCGATAGACGGGCGAAGGAGGCCCCATGGATCGGGAGAAGGTGTGCCGACTCCTGCGTCTCGGGCTCGAGAAGGGCGCCTCCGACATCCACTTCCAGGTCGGCTACCTCCCGCTCTACCGCTTCCACGGCGAGCTCGTGGAGCTCCGCTACAAGGTGCTCACCCCGGAGGACACCGAGGAGATCGTCCGCGTGCTCCTCGAGGGCGACGGCCGGCACCTCGACACGCCGTTCAGCGAGCTCGACCTCGCTTTCGAGCTTCCCGGCGAGGGGCGCTTCCGCGTCAACGTCTCGCGTCAGCGCCGCTGCATGAGCGTCGTGCTGCGGGTGATCCCCCTGCAGATCCGGAGCTTCGAAGACCTCAACCTGCCTTCCGCCATGCGTCAGATCACGCACCTGCAGCGCGGCTACGTACTCGTGACCGGCGCCACGGGCATGGGAAAGTCCACCACGCTCGCCACCATGATCAACGAGATCAACCGTGAGCGTAAGGCGAAGATCGTCACGATCGAGGACCCGATCGAGTTCGTCTTCACCCACGACCGGAGCATCATCACCCAGCGCGAGATCGGGACCGACACCAGCTCGTTCCCGGACGCCCTGCGGGCCGCCCTGCGCCAGGATCCCGACGTGATCATGGTCGGCGAGATGCGGGATCTCGAGACCGTCGATACCTCGCTCAAGGCGGCCGAAACCGGCCACCTGGTGTTCTCCACGATCCACACCAACGACGTCGCCTCGACCATCACCCGGCTGGTCTCTTTCTTCCCGACGGAGGAGCAGCCCCAGGTGCGTGCCCGCCTGGCCGAGAACCTGAAGGCCATCGTCTCGCTGCGCCTGCTCGCCAACAAGAAGGGCGATGGGCGCGTGCCGGCCATCGAGATCATGCGCAGCACGCGCTCGATCCAGGAGTGCATCAAGGACGCGGCGCGCACCGCGGAGATCACCGACTTCATCGCGCGGGGGCGATCGGAGCAGATGCAGACCTTCGATCAGCACGTGCTCGATCTCCTGCGCGCGAACAAGATTTCCATCGAGACCGCCCTCGGCGCGGCCACGAACCCCGACGACTTCCGGACGCGCCTCGCGCTCGACGGGCCGATCTCCGAGGGCGACGACCGCGACGAGAAGAGCCTCGATCCGTTCGAGATCGACTCGGATGAACGATTCTGAGAGCGAGCCCCGGAGGCCTCCCGTGAGCGAAGGGGACGAGTTCGCAGCCGCCGCGACGCCGGAGCGGTCCGGGGGAGCCGACGACGTCGCGGCCCTCGCCCGCGCCGCCGCCCAGCGTGCCTGCGAACGAGTCCCGGGCGGCTTCGCGCTCGTGTTCCTGATCGAGCCGGAACGCGCCGCGGCGCCGCGTCTGCGTGCGGGAGCCGGACTGCCCGACGCGGAGGCGGCTCGTGCGGCGGGTGCGGCAGTGCTGCATGCCGTGCACGGCGTACTCGAAGAAGGCCAGAGCCGTCTGCTGCCGGCGCCTGCCTCACTGGGCCCCGGCGGCGCTGGCGGCGTCCTCGCGGTGCCGCTCGCATGGCGCGGGCGCCGACTCGGAGCGCTCGTCACTGCGACGCCCGCAGCGCCCGCTGCTGCGGCCCGGCGGGAGATCGAGCGCCTCGCTGCACGCCTTGCCGAGCGCCTCGACCACCACGCGCTGGCCACCGAGCTCGAGGCCCTGCGGCAGCAGCTCCGCGTGCGCGAGGATCGTTCGGAGCGCACGGGCGAAGAGATCCTCAAGCTCTCCGAGGCCCTGTTCGCTCAGGACATCGAGCTGCTGCGCAAGGACGAGAAGCTCGGCAAGGTCGAGCGGCTCAAGAACGACTTCATCGAGAAGATGTCGTGCGAGCTGCGGACGCCCCTCAACGGCATCATCGAGGCCATCATCGCAGTGCTCGCCAACGAGAACGATGCGCTCTCGGATTCGGCGCGAGCCGGGCTGCGCTCCGCCCTCGACGACGGCACCTCGTTCCTGCGCACCCTCCAGAACATCCTCGACCTGTGGCGAATGAAGCAGGGCGAGCTTCCGATCGAGATCCACGAGGTGAACTTCCGCGAAGTGGTGGACGAGGCGATCTTCAGCGTCCAGGACACTCTCTCGGGCAAGGAGATCCGGGTCGAGAAGCGCTTCGAGGAGCCGTTCCCGAAGATCCGCACCGATCTCGGGCGGGTGAACCAGATCCTCTTCCTGCTCCTCGACAACGCCGCCAAGTTCACCGAGCGCGGACGGATCGGGATCCGCGCCGAGGTCGCGGGAGGCGAGCTCGTCTGCAGCGTCGAGGACGAGGGCATCGGAATCTGCCCCGACGACCAGCAGTTCATCTTCGATGCGTTCTACCAGGTGGACGAGCCCAACTCGACCCGATTTCGCGGCGCCGGTCTCGGGCTCGCGCTCGTGCGAGACCTGGTCACCCTGCTCGGCGGAAGCCTCGCCGTTTCGAGCGAGATCGGTCGGGGCAGCACCTTCGTCTTCCGGCTGCCCGTCCAGATCGTGGTCTGAACGGCGCGCGGTCCGAGAACCGCCCGGCGGCTACGCCGTGAGCGTGTCCGGATTCTCGTCGTTCGGGTAGTCGGGCTTGATCAGCCCGGCGGCGATCTCGCGCAGCGCCACGACCACTTCCTTGTTGCCCTCGCTGCCGACCAGCGCACGCGCGCCCTTCTTGATCTGCTTGGTCCGGATGGACGCCATCTGCACGAGATGGAAGCGATTGGGAACCTTCTCGATGCAGTCTTCGACGGTGATTCGGGCCATCGGTGCTGAACCTCGGGGCTGCGGGAGGGCGCGAGCGTACGGCAGCAGCCCGCTCCCGCCAAGGCGCAAAAGGAAACCCCGGCCGGCAGGGCGCCGGCCGGGGTCCGAAGTGCCTTCCCTGAGGAAGGCTCACCCTGGCTTCCGCGTGGATCTAGCCTTCCATCGCGGGAGCCGCAGCCGCCTTGCGGCGACGGCGGGTAGCCTTCTTCCGAGCAGCCTTCTTGCGGCCACCCTTCTTGGCGGCCTTCTTGCGGCCAGCCTTCTTGCGGCCGGCCTTCTTGCGCGTGGCCTTCTTCGCGGCCTTCTTGCGCGTCGCCTTGCGAGCTGCCTTCTTCCGGGTCGCCTTCTTTCGAGCTGCCATACCTGGGTCACCCCCCTGAATGTGATCTCGAGTGCTGGAGCAGCTCTGCTCCGGGCCCGAGCGAGGTGCCTGTGCACCCCCTTTGCCGACGGCCGAAACCTTGACGACCGGCGACTCAACGGCCCCTATCGGAGTCCAGAACCCGCGACTTGACGGCAATTCACTTGCCTTCCCGTCGCAATCCGCGGCACTAGAGCCACTGTTGCAGCTGACCCTAACATCAGATTTTCAGGGTCGTCAAGCGAGATGTGCAAAAAAAACAGCTGGATGGGGGTCCGAGCTGCGAGCAACCAGCCGGAAGTCGCGAGTGCTGAATGCGCAGAACGCAGCCGTGCGGCCCGGAAACGGCCGTTTCGAGCCACGGCCTACACGGCCGAGCGACAGCTCGGCCGCGCGGGGAAGGGCCAGTATTTTTTTCGCCGGAAGGTGTCGAAGAGGCAGGCGGCCGGGCCGCCGGGCGCTGGCCTAGCGCTTCCGCTTGTGGCGTGCGCGCTTGAGGAGCTTCTTCTTCTTGTGCTTGCGCATCTTCTTGCGCCGCTTCTTGATGACGCTGCCCACGGGCTCCCTCGCGCTGTTCGTTCGGAGTGAGGGCGTGATTTACGGGATCCCCGGAGCGAAGTCAACCTCGACGGCGAATGCCGTCGGCTTCCCTACCCGGCGCTGGCTTCCTCGGCGATGCCGAGCCGCCGGCGGGCCCGACCGAGCCAGCGGTTGAGCATGTGCCGGCGCGGCAGGAAGACCAGCACGGGCCGCCGCCGCTGCCCGAGGCGGCGGAGCTCGGCCTGCGCCGAAGCGCTCCCCGGGTCGATCATCAGCGCTCGCCGCAGATAGCGCAGCCCCTCCGCCTTGAAACCGAACGCCATGTGGACGCGCGCGAGGTTCAGGTAGAGGTCGGGATTGAAGAACTCCTCCTTCACCGCGGCGTTGCAGAGCTCGAGGGCCTTGTTGAACCGGCGCTCGACGAGCCCGACGCTGAGGCCATAGAACGACTGGTAGCGGGCGTTGTCGCGCTGCAGCGCATGGGCCGCCCGAAAATGCTCGAGCGCAGTCCCAGCCTGCTCCTCCCGAAGCATCTGCTGTCCCTTCTGAAAATGCTCGTCGGCGCTGAACCTGGCATCCATGCGACCCCCTCGCCCCGGGCCATCGGTGATGGCCCTCACGTGTTCTTGGGGTCGATGCAAAGATCGGGCCGATTCGCCCACATGCGCAGAGCGGACGATCAACTGTTCGCCGCGACGTGGCTTCCCTCGGCGCGGCGCTCCGGGACGCCGGCGCAAGAACCGACGCGGACGTGCCGCGGAATACGATTTCGTAAGCCGGGGTGTCGGGATTCCGGCGGGCCGGGAGTTCTACCGCTCCAGGAGCCCGATTCGCTCGGCCGCAGCGAACTCCTCCCGCATGCGCGCATAGTCCAGGTCCGTGAGGCGCC
>CAYOIG010000086.1:0-1985 GCA_964403915.1 uncultured Myxococcaceae bacterium | reverse complement strand
CCCGTCGCCACGGCAGCCAGCCCAGCGCCGCAGGAAGCCGCTCCGGTCGCATCCTTTCCGCCCGCGCTCCTGCCGGACGCCTCGCCTCCCGCGGCCCCGGCGCCGCTCGCGCTTGCGCCGCCGGCCGAGCCCGAACTGCCGTCCGCCCCAGCGGTCGCCGCGCCGCCGCCCGAGCTCGCGGATGCGATCGCGCTTGCCGGGCTGCCCGACGAGCCCTTCGATCTGCCCGGTCTGCCGGCGCCAGGGGTCGCTTCCGACGCTCCAGTGCCGCCGCCCGTCCCTTCCGCCAGCGCCCCGTCCGCACCGCAGACACCGGAACCCGTCGAACAGCAGACACCAAGTCGTGTCGCACGGCTCGAGCCCCGCGCGACGTTGCCGAAGGCCGCCCTGCCCGGCCGCGCGGCACGGGGCGGCGACGTGGGCGCCGTGGTGGCGCAGCCCGTCACCCGGGGCGGGCTGGACGCAGGTGAGGAAGAAGGCGTTCGCAGCGTAGAGCCGCCGCGCAAGCGCACGGCACGCGTGGCGCCGGCCTCGACGGGCATTTCCGTGCTGCGCACCGTATGGCATCCGAAGCCCGAGCGCCGGACGGCCTGGCTCGAGGCGCCGGGTGACGCGTCGCCGCGCGAGCTTCGCGAGGGCGACCGCGTGGGCTCCCTCACGCTGCTGCGGATCGAGCCCTCCGCGGTGATCTTCGAGCGCGACGGCGTCGAGCTTCGGGAGCGGATCGCCGAACGTCCCTAGGCCGAGGCGCAGGGCGCCGCCGGCGAACGCCGGGACTCAGCGCAGGGCGATCGAGCCGTTCGAGGTGCGGAGCTTTACCGGGGCACCGCCACGTCCGAGGGTTCCGCGCACGCGGCCGTTCGTCTCGCGCGTTCCGCCTCCGAGCGCCCGGTCGTTGCGGATGACGCCATTGTCCACCTGCATGTCGACGTCCGCGTCCACGCTCTCCGGGAGGTCGAGCACGATGCGGCCGTTGCTGGTGGCGAGCACGATGCCCTCCCGCGATACCTCGTCGACCGAGACGGAGATGAGGCCATTCGAGGTCGAGGCGTCGATGGAGCCGCGATGCGCGTCGAGCTCGATCTTTCCGTTGCTGGAGCGCGCTGCCAGGCGGCCGCAGGTGTCGCTGCATTCGACCTTGGCGTTCGAGGTCATGATGTCCACGTCTCCGACCACGTCGCTCACGCTGACGGAGCCATTGCTGGAGCGCGCCTTCACCGAGTTTCGCAGGCCCGCGAGGCTGATCTTGCCGTTGGTGGCCGCCACTTCGACGCGGAGCTTGTCGGGCACGAGAATCTCGAGGTTCACGCTGCCATGACGGTTCCACCGGCGCGGGATCTCGACCTCGAGGGAGAGCACGCCGCCCATCTCGACGTCCACGAGGTGGATGTCCTCGAGCAGCTGCGAGGCCGCGTCGGCCGACTCGGCCCGCGCCGACTTGCAGGCCTTCACCTCGATGTCGTCACGCGCCTCGCCGCGGATGCAGGTCTTGCCGTTCACGTTGTGGATCCGGATCGCGCAGCTTCCGGGCGACGGGAAGTGGAGCGTATCCACGCACTCGACGCGCTCGCTCCAGGGGATGCCGGCCAGCAGGGTTCGCAGGAAGCCGCCGAGGCCGCCGCGCTGCTCGTCGCAGGCCGTCGAATGCGAGTGGTGGGGGCGGTGGCGACTCATCGGGAGGGCTCGGCGAGTAGGTCGCGACGCCAGCCGGAATCCTCACGCTGCACCGATCGCAGGCGCCGCCGCATCCGGTAGCGGTTCCAGCGGTACCGGATCTGCTCGAGGGAGGGAAGCCCAGGGCCGGTGCCGGATCCCCGCAGCAGCAGGTAGCCGATGCCCGCGCCGCTCAGATGCCCGAGGATGCTCACGTTGGACGGGCCCATCAGCAGATCGACGCCCACCATGATCGGAATCAGCCAGATCGCCCGGAAGGCGACGGGCGGGAACATGAGCGCGATGGTGCGGTCGGGCCAGATCAGCGAGAA
>CAYOIG010000085.1:0-2281 GCA_964403915.1 uncultured Myxococcaceae bacterium | reverse complement strand
TGCTCGTTCGCAGCGAGTCGCGCACCCTCGAAGCGGCCGATCTCGAACCCGGCTGGCGTCTCGAGAGCGGAGAGGAACGTGACGACGAGCTCGGCGAGGCCCTCGGGCCTCCGCTGCGCCCCGAGCCGCTGCTGCCCGGGGAGGAACGCGAGGAGCGCACGCGGATCATGGAGACGCTGAGGCGCACCGCGGGAAACGTCTCACGCACCGCGCGCCAGCTCGGCGTCACACGGAGCCGGCTTCGTTATCGCATCGCGAAATACGGCCTCATGCACCTGATCCCGGACGATTGAGCCCGCGCAAGAAAGCCCAACGCAGCGGGCTCCGGCCGGGATAGAATGCCGGGCCCGGTCCCTGCATCGGGGGGTGCATGAATCCGGAGGGCGCCATCGGGCGTCTTTCTGGAGGGGGACCGGAGCAGGGGAATGCCGTGACGCCGCCTTCTCGCCCGGAAGGTCTGCCGATGCATGCGCTCGCCGACGCCGAGATCGACGCCCTCTGGCTGGGCGGCGAGCCGGCTGCCCTCGGAGAGCTGCACCGCCGCTATCGCGGCCGCCTCGAGGCCGTCGCCTATCGCATCCTCGGCGACCGCGCGGACGCCGAGGACGTGGTACAGCGAATCTTTCTCGCCCTCCCCCGGATCGACTTCCACGGCCGGGCGAGCCTGTGGACCTACCTCTACCGCGCGGCCTGGAACGGCGCCCTCAACGTGCTGCGCGCGAGGCGGCGCCGGGAGACGATGGACGCCGAGGTCATCGGTCGTGCGCTCGGGCTCGACTTCGACGCGGCCGCCGGGCCCGAGGCCCGGGTGCTCGAAGGGCAGATTCTCGGCGCGGTCGCGCGAGCCCTCCACGGCGTGAAGCCCCAGCATCGGCGGGCGCTCACCCTGCGAATCGTCTGGGACCTCACCAACACCGAGATCGCCGAGCACGAGGGGGTGCCCCTTGCCACGGTGGGCACCTGGCTGCGCCGCGGGCGCGAGGAGCTGCGACAGGGGCTCGGGCCCTTGCTCCGCGACCTCGAACGGGAGCAGGGATGAACCATCTGCGCGCGAGGCGGCTGCTGGCGGCCCTCCCCGACGAGACGCTCCCGAGGGGCGTCGCGGCACAGGTGCGGGCGCACGCGGCAGGCTGCGCACGCTGCCAGCAGATCCTCGCCGATTACGATCGGATCGACCGCCTGCTGCGCTCCCTGCCCGCCACGCTGGTGCCCCGGGTGCGAAGCACCCCGGCGGAGAGAGCCCTCGGCCTGCTCGCCCGCCTTGCCAGGCCCGAGCGGGGGCCCTGGTTCGAGCGCCTCCCGATCCACCCCATCGGGGCGGTGGCAACGGCGCTGGCGCTCCTCCTGGGCGTCTTCTTGCTCACGCCGCCGTTCGAGATCGAGACGGCCGAGCCCTTCAACGTGGTCGTGGTGGCGTCGGCCCAGGCCGGGCGCCCCGAGCGCCCGCGGCGGGTCGCCATCCCGATGGATCCCGCCCTGCGGGACCACACCGCCGAGAGCTTCCTCATCCCCGTCGCGATGCGTTAGGCCCTCAGGCCCTCGGGCGCCCCGGGAGATGAGGCCGCTCCACGGTGGAAAGGGCCCGGCGCGGAGCGTTACCATGGGGCGGCTCCAATCTCGTTCGTTCACCAGGCGCCGCCGGCGGCCGAAACCTTCGTGGAGGCAGGACGCATGAATCGCATCCGCGCAGCCCGACAGGCCCTCGGATGGACGCAGGACGAGCTGGCCGAGAAGGCGGGAATCTCGCCGCGGACCATTCATGCCGTCGAGCAGGGTCGCCCGTGCCGGCAAGCCACCAAGCGCTGCATCCTCTCGGCGCTCGGCGTGCCGTGGGACGTGCGCGACGAGTACTTCACCAAGGCGCGCCCCGCGCGCCGCGCGCCCGTCGAGGTCGTGAAGATCGCGTAGGTCGGTCTGTTCCCGGCCGATCAGCCGATTCGCGCGCGAAGCTGCTCTGCGCGCTTCAGCGCCTCTTCCACCGCGCGCGCCATGAAGTCCGAGAGCTGCTGCGAGGCTCCGTCCGCATCACCATTGCGGCGTGCTGCGGCGGCCTCTGCCTCGACCCGCAGCCGCTCGGCTTCCATCCAGTCCTCGAGCTCCGTCCAGGCCTCGCGCAACACGGGTGTGTGTCGCCCGGGATCTCGCTCGGCGGCCGCTTCGAGACGCTGGAAGGTCCACCAGGCCGAATCGTCCGTCGGCTCCGGGCCGCCGCGCGCGAGCACGGCCGGCAGCACGCCGTCGAGATAGACCGGGATGAACACGCCCGTACACGGCGTCGCGA
>CAYOIG010000084.1:0-5823 GCA_964403915.1 uncultured Myxococcaceae bacterium | reverse complement strand
ACCTCGCGCCGTGAGGGTGCAGCGCTCTTTGCCGTCGTCGACCAGAAGACACTGAACGACACATACGCATTCCGTGCCTTCTCGACGGGCATTGCTCACAAATGGGTAGCCGAGTACGGAAGGATGCTTGGCCAGGTATCTGACGTAGAGTTCCCGCAGTTGGTCGAGATCTATGCGCGCCGTACGAGCTACGAGGAGCCCCCGAGCGGAGACCCGAAGCTGACGCTCGAGATGACCGTTCCTTCCTATACGTTCGAGGACTATCACGCGACCCTCTCGGTTCACGTAGACGCCTACGGCACCAATCGGACATTGATCTTCTCCAAGAGCTACACGGGAAACGGCCAGAACGAGGCGGGGAAGATGATCGGTCTCGGCGCGTTCGGGCAGATGTCGGCAGTTCGCCAATCGTCGCTCGACGCGTTCAAACAGGCGTTCGCGAAGATGCGCCCTGACATTCTCGCGGCGCTCGCGAGCGAGGGCGCTCCTCCAGCGCACTGAGCCACGGGCCCTCCGTTCCTGCGCGCGCGCGGCGGAGGCGAGGGCGTAGGGGCGGGCTACTTCCCCTCGAACTTCGGCTCGCGCTTGCCGAGGAAGGCGTCCATGCCCTCGCTGCGGTCCGCGCTGGCGAAGACGAGGCCGAAGGCCTGCTGCTCGAGGGCATGGGCGGTGCGCACGTCGGCGTCCTGCCCCTCTTGCAGCACGCGCTTGGCCTGCGCGACGGCGAAGGGGCCTTTGCGTGCGATGCGCTCGCCGACGGTGATCGCGGCCTCGAGCAGCTCCTCCGGCGCGAAGACGCGGTTGGCGAGACCGATGCGCTGCGCGGTCTCGGCGTCGATCGGCTCGCCGCAGAGAACCAGCTCCTTGGCCCAGGCCAGGCCCACGCGCCGCAGCAGGCGGCTCGTGCCGCCGAAGCCCGGCAGCAGGCCGAGACCCACCTCCGGCTGGCCGAAGCGGGCCTTGCTCGAGGCGTAGATCCAGTCGCAGGCGCAGGCGAGCTCGCAGCCGCCGCCGAGGGCGAAGCCGTTCACGGCCGCGATGGTGGGCACCGCGAGCGCCTCGAGCGCGAGAAGAGCCGCGTGACCGAGACGGCTGAAGGCGGCGCCGCCGAGGGCATCGAGGGAGCGCATCTCGGCGATGTCCGCGCCCGCCGCGAACGCCCTGCCCTCGCCCGTCAGCACCACGGCACGCAGCGAGTCGTCGCAGGCGAGCGCGGCGGCATGGGTGTGGAGCGCCTCGAGCGTCGCGCGATCGAGAGCATTGAGCACTTGCGGGCGGTCGAGGGTGAGCACTGCCACGGCACCGCGGCGCTCCAGACGAACGGGCTGCGTCACGAGGCCCTCCTCACTCGGAGAATGGATCGATGATGCGCGGCACGCCAACGAGCGCGCTCTGGAAGAAGACCTCGCGCTGATGCAGCGACTCGGCGGCGCTCTGGGCGCAGTAGTGGCCCTCGCTGCCGCTCGACGGCGCGAGCACCGCGCAGCCCGGGGTCGGCGGGATGCCGGCCACCCCGGTCGGCACGTACTGGAACAGCGCCGCGCTGGTCTGCGCGTCCACGTTGCCGATCACAGGGCCCGTCACCGTTCCGAGGAACGGGATCTCGCGCTGCACCGGCAGCAGGTGCGGCACCGGCCCGATCTCCCACGCCAGGGAGTCGGTGGCATGGTTCGGGACGAGCGAATCGTCGAGGCCCTCCACCAGGAGCAGGCTCGCACGCTGCGTCGTACCGGAGATCGTGAACGGATCGCGGTAGAGGAAGCGCGCGTGGTTGTGCTCGTCCTGCACGTCGAAGACGCCCTGGAACAGCGAGAGCGCGGCCCAGATCTCGGCGGGCGTGAGACTCTGGAAGAAGCCCCCGATCTGCGAGAGGATCACCGGCGCCTGCTGATGGATCAGCACCTCGGTGAAGCGGCGTCCGCCGGCCACCAGCGCCGCGGCCTTGATCTCCGGCGCGTAGGGCAGCAGGCCGGGCCCGTGGTTCGCGCCCTCGCTGATGCCGACGTAGGTGAGCGGCTGCGCGGGATCGAGATCGGGCACTCCGTCCGGGGCTCCCACCGGCAGCACGTCGAGCGTTCCGAGCGTCGACAGCATGCGCACGAAGGCGAGCTGCTCGGCGTTGGTCTCGACCCAGTAGTCCGGGATCCGCCGGAACTGCGTGAGGGGCAGGAAGATGGCGTAGACCTGCGCCGACACCTTGGCCACCGGGTCGGTTTCGTTCGGCGCCACCTCGCGGTTGAGCGGGTCGGTGAAGCCCACCACGGCAAAGCCGGCGCCGGCCAGCGTCTTGCGCGCGTGACTCGGCACCTCGCGCTCGGAGCTGCCCGGGTTGCCGTGCTGGTACATCGTGATCGGAACCCGCTGCGTGAGCGCGGCCTTGGGTAGCGCGAGGATGAAGGGCACGGCTCGCGTCGCCTGCTGCACCGGCACCCCGGAACCGTCGCGCACGAAGAAGCCGTTGCTGCGCCAGTCGGGGGCCTGCCAGGTGCCCTCGACGATCGCGGCCACCTGGCTCGTCGCGCTCGTCTCCGCCGTCACCTTCGTGATCGTCCAGCTCGGCGGCGCTGCGGCGAGCACCTGCGACTTGATGGCGAGCAGATCGTTCGGAACCGAATCGGTGGAACGAATCGAGACCCGCAGCGCGAGGGCCACGTCGTCGGAAGCGATCGGCGGCGAGGCGGCGGCCGCAGCGGCGAGGACGTCGGCAGCGAGCGTTCGAACACGCGTCACCCGGGCGTCTTCGCCGGGCTGCGGCGCGGCCAGCGCAGCCGTGAAGAAGGGAGACGGATCGAAGGGGCGGCCGGGATCGACGAGCACGCGACGCGTCACCACGAGACCAAAACGTCCACCCGGCGTGAGCGGAATCGAGGGGAAAAGCAGCAGCGAGTGCGAGACCGCGCCCAGCACGCTCGTATCGCTGCGGACCTCGATGCGGAACGGCACGCGCTGCGCGTAGTGCGCGCCGGCCGAGAGATCGAGCAGCGCGACGCTGGCCAGGGGATCGAGAGATTCGGCCGGCGTCTGCGGGAGGGATGCCGGATCGGGGGCGTCCGAGAGCTCGAGCGTGAAGTGTGCGATCGGGCTGAAGCCGTCGAGCTGGTTGGTTTCGGGCAGGAGCGTGCTGAACAGGAACGTGACGTCGCTCGGGCCGCCCGGCGCCGGAACCGCGAGCCGCACGCCGGTGGCTGCGCTCGCGTCTTCTGCCGTGTAGAGGTCGTCGGGATAGGGAACTGCGGAGCGGGCCTGCGTCCGGTCGTAGAGAACCTCGGCCCCTGCCCCGGCCGCAGCCGTCTCGAAGAGCAGCGCCGTGGGCCCCGCTGCGGCCTGCCACGAGAGGCCGCAATGCGCGCCCGCCGGCAGCTCCCCCGCCGGATCGACGACGAGCACGGAAGGCTGGAGGGCGTGAACGGTGATCGGATGGGCGGCCCAGGCCGCGCCGGAAATCCCGCAATCGAGGTGGAGCTGCTGCCGTGCGGCATCGGGCACGGCGCTCGCGAACTCGAGGCGCAGCCAGGCCGTCCGCGGCACGTCCGCCGCGTAGGCCGCCGGGTCGCTCGAGAGAAGCGCGGGCGCGGGCACCGGTGCGGTGAAGACACGCGTATGGGTGTGGGTCTCTTCCTGCCCGCTGCGCAGGAAGCGCGCGCTCGCGACGAGGGTGCCCGTAGCGCCGTCCGCAACCGGCATGCTGCCGCTGGCTCCCTGGGGCGATTGCGTGAAGAACGCCGTGACGGGCGCTCCGTCGAGAGAGACGGCGAGGCTTCCGGGCACGAGGTCCGCGCCGAGCGAGATCTCGAAGTAGGCGAGCCCCGCACCGAACGCGGGGGCGCCGATCTGCACCAGGCCCTGGGTCGGCGCGCAGGCAGCCGCGACAACCAGCAAGGAGGCCAGCCACAGGGCCGGCCGCCGGGCCTTCCGTCGGACGCTCCGCGAATCGCGCTGCACCTGCATCGGCTCCGGCCTCCGCTTTGCGTCCCGCGCCGCCGGGACCCATGATCCTACCATACGCACATACGCACCCCCGCCCCCGCTGGCGGGGCTCCGGGAGGGATCATGCCCGCAGGTCGCTCTCCGCTCGCCGCCGTTGCCTTCGGCCTCGCCGTGCTGGCCCTCCTGGCGGTGGTGGCAGGCCCGGTCCTGATCCACGCCGGTGTCGCCACCCCCTTCACGGGATTCCGGATCTTCGGCTTCGGCTTGCTCGCCAGCCTGCCGGCGCTGCTGCTCTCCCTTGCAGCCCTGCTGCGCACGCGCGGTCCGGCGCAGCGCGCCGGGCGCAGGCGCGCCGTCGAGGCCACGCTGCTCTCGGGCGCTCTCGCGGCGCTACTCGTCGCTCTCGCCCTTCCCGCAAGGCGCGTGCCGGCGATCCACGACATCACGACCGATCCTGCGGATCCGCCCGGCTTCCTCGCGGCCACGGGCGAGCCCGGAGAGGGAGCGGCAGGCGCCGCCTATCCTGCCGAGAACGCCCCGCTGCAGCAGGCGGCGTATCCCGACCTCGGGCCGCTGCTGGTGGCGGCCTCCGCCGCTGATGCCCATGCGGCGGCGCAGCGCGCGGCTTCGGCGCTCGGCTGGGAGGTCGTTCGCTCCGACCCCGCCGCCGGCACGCTCGAGGCCACGCAGACGTCCGGCGTCTTCCGGTTCGTCGACGACGTCTCGGTTCGCGTGCGCCCGCAGGACGGCGGCGCGCGCATCGACCTGCGCTCGCGCTCGCGCGTGGGCAAGAGCGATGTCGGCGCCAATGCGGCCCGCATCCGGGCCTTCGCCGGGGAGCTCCGGAGAGCCCTGCCGTAGACGTCCGAATCTTGCGAGCCGATCCGGCCGCGGGGCCGTAGTCTCGGCTCATGGACCTCGATGCCGCGCGCTGCTACCGCGCCCTCGCGACGCGCGATCGCCGCTTCGACGGACGCTTCTTCACGGCGGTGCTGACCACCGGCATCTACTGCCGGCCGGTCTGCCCGGCCCGCACGCCGCGGCCCGAGAACGTCCGCTTCTTCCCCTGCGCAGCGGCCGCTGAAGAGGCTGGCTTTCGCCCCTGCCTGCGCTGCCGCCCCGAAGCCGCGCCGGGAACACCGGCCTGGGTCGGAAGCCCGGCGCTGGTGAGCCGCGCCCTGCGTCTCATCGGCGAGGGAGGCCTCGACGGCGAGGATCTTCCGGCCTTCGCCGGGCGTCTCGGCGTGGGAGAGCGCCAGCTCGCCCGTCTCTTTACGACGCATCTGGGTGTCGCTCCGGGCGCCATCGCACGCTCGCGCCGGAGCGCACTCGCGCGGCGCCTGATCGACGAGACGGATCTCCCGATGGCGCAGCTGGCCCTCGCAGCGGGCTTCTCGAGTCTTCGCCAGTTCAACCATGCCATGCGCGAGCGCTACGGCGAGACGCCCACCGCGCTGCGCGCGCGCCGCCAGCGAAAGGCCGTCTCGGCCTCCGGCGAGGCGCTCGTGCTGCGCCTTGCCTTCCGGCCTCCCTTCGACGCAGGCGCCCTGCTGCGGTTTCTCGGAGCGCGCGCCATCCCCGGCGTCGAGCACGCGGACGAAGCCGCCTATCGACGAACGATCCGTACCCCCGGCGGATCCGGCACTCTCACACTCTGCCCCGCCGGCGACGGCGCCTCGGTGTCTCTCGCCCTCGAAGGCGCACCGCTCGAGGGGCTCGCCTCGCTGGTCGCCCGTGCACGCTGCCTCTTCGACCTCGACGCCGATCCGCTGCCGATCGCGGCGCAGCTCGGGCGCAGTCCGCTCCTCGCCGCGCGCGTCGCCCGCCGGCCCGGGCTGCGCGTGCCGGGAGCCTGGGATCCCTTCGAGGTGCTCGTGCGCGCGATCCTCGGCCAGC
>CAYOIG010000083.1:0-2026 GCA_964403915.1 uncultured Myxococcaceae bacterium | reverse complement strand
CGAGGCCGGCTGCTGCTCCATCCAGTACATGCGCTTCTCGGGCGCCATCACGCCGAGGGGCCGTCCCTCCTGATACAGGGCGATGCGCGCCACCGCGCCACCGTAGTGCTGCTTCGGCAGGGGCCGGGCCGTCAGGTATTCGAGGCGGTAGTCGGCGATCTCGAAGGAGCCTCCCGGCCGGATGTTCTCGAGGCGCTCTTCGTTGAAGGCCGCGCCGGCGATCCCGACCAGGATGAAGACCACGCCGAGGTGAACCACGTAGCCGCCGTAGCGGCGCTGGTTGCGCTGGAGCAGTGCGAAGAAGGCGCGCGGCGCGCTCTCGCCGTTGCGCATGCGCGCGCGGATCGCGCGCCCGTACTCTTGGACGATGGTGCCGGAGACGAAGGCGCCGAGGCTCCACGTCGCCAGCGAGAAGAAGGATGGGCCGCCCCGGAAGGCGATCAGGAGCGCCGCAGCCGCGACGAAGCCGCAGACCGCGGGCCACAGGAATTGTCGCCGCACGCTCGCCAGCGACGCCTTGCGCCAGGCGATCAGTGGGCCCACACCCGTGAGCAGCAGCAGCAGCAGCGCGAGCGGCCCCGCCATGGTGTTGAAGAAGGCGGGCCCGATCGTGATCTTCGTGCCCGTCACGGCCTCGGAGACGACCGGGAAGAGCGTCCCCCAGATCACGACGGCGAGGATGCCGAGGAAGACCCAGTTGTTGAGCAGGAAGCTCGCCTCGCGCGAGACCACGGATTCGAGACGATGCGTGCTGCGCAGCTCCGCGCGCCGGCCGAGCAGCAAGCCGAAGAAGAGCGTCGCGATCAGGAGCACGTAGCCGAGGAAGATGTATCCGAACCAGCCGGCGGAGGTGAACGAGTGCACCGACTGCACGACGCCGCTGCGCGTGAGGAAGGTGCCAAACAGGCACAGGCAGTACGTGAGTCCGACCAGCACCAGGTTCCAGATCTTCAGCATGTCCCGCTTTTCCTGGATCATGACCGAGTGCAGATAGGCCGTCGCCGCGAGCCAGGGCATGAACGAGGCGTTCTCGACGGGATCCCAGGCCCAGTAGCCGCCCCAGCCCAGCACCTCGTAGGCCCAGCGTCCACCGAGCAGGATGCCGATCGAGAGAAAGAACCAGGGCACGAGCGTCCAGCGTCGCGTGCTCCGCAGCCACGCCGTGCCGAGCTGTCCCGTGACGAGCGCCGCGAAGCCGAAGGAGAACGGCACGGCGAAGCCGACGAAGCCCATGTAGAGCATGATCGGGTGGATCATCATCACGGGATGCTGGAGCAGCGGATTGAGGCCGTTGCCGTCACTCGGCACCTCGGTCGGCGGCAGCTCGTCGAACGGGTTCGTGACGAAGTTCGTGAGCACGAGGAAGAAGAGCGCGTTCGCGAGCAGCGAGACGAAGACCCAGGGCATCAGTCGTGGGCTCGCGCGGCGGCTCCCGAGAGCGCAGGCCACCGAATAGCCGCAGAGCAGGAAGAGCCAGAGCAGGAGCGAGCCCGCCTGCCCGCCCCAGAGCGCAGCCACGCGATAGGGCAGCGTCATGCTGCGCGCCGAGTGCTCGGCGACGTAGCGCAGCTGGAAGTCGAAGCCCACGAAGGCTCCCCACAGGCCGAGGATGGCGAGCGTCACGCAGGCGCCCACCATCAGCACGGCGCGGCGGGTGACCTCGGTCCATTCGGGACGCCGGGAGATGCCCGCGTAGAGACCGGCCCCGATTCCGAGCAGAGCCACCACGAAGGCGAGGCGCAGGGCGAGGAAGCCGAGATCCGACACGTGGACTCCGATGGCGGAGCGGCCCGCCGGACGTCGATCCGATCAGGACCGGGCGGGCTGCTGCGCCTGGAACTTCGACGGGCACTTGGCCAGCACGTTCGTCGCGTGGAAGACCGGGGAGGCCGTCCCGGCCTCGAGCCTGCCTTCGACGACGACCTCGGCGCCGTCCTTGAACATGTCCGAGACCTCGAGGCTGCCATAGACGACGGTGAGAGGGGCCGTCTCGACACCCGCCTCGTGAGGCGGCCGGCTCTGGACC
>CAYOIG010000082.1:0-5075 GCA_964403915.1 uncultured Myxococcaceae bacterium | reverse complement strand
CTGTACGTGGACTTCGGCCCGAAGTACCGGGTGTTCTTTGTCCCCGTCGGAGCCCGCAGGATCGCCCTCACGCCCGAGCTGGCCGAGGTCGTGCTGCGCAACGTCCGCGAGGAGCTGCGGCGTGAGCAGCGTGGATTGGAGAGCATCCTCGCGGACTTCCAGCCGAAGTACGCACATCAGAACCTCGTCAGCCACAGGATCGACCGCTGGCTCGAGGTGAAGCGGCGGGAGGAGAAGGCTGGGGATCGTGCGCCCTGCTACGTGCGCGAGCTCGTGCGCTGGGCGAAGCCAGGAGGCCATTTCTCCTGGTGGGCCGGGAAGAGCATCCGGGACGTGAGCGAGGGCTCCCTCGAGGACTGGGCCCTCTGGCTCTGCGACCGGGAAACGCCGCGCGGAACGCCGCTCTCGCCGGCCACTCGGGCCCGGGTCCTGGGCGGCTTCCACTCCTTTCTCGGCTGGCTGTATCGGCGCCGCGAGCTCCATGAGATGCCGCGCACTTACCCCTGGCCGAAGGTCCCCGAGCACGAGCCGCGCACGCTCTCGATCAAGGACCAAGCGGCGGTGCTCGAGGCGATCCCGCTGGCGGACCGGGGCATCTTCCTAGCCTGCGCGCTCATGGGCCTGCGGCCGAGCGAAGCGCGCGCGCTTGAGGTGCCCGACTACCGCGATGGGGCGCTGGCTATCGACAAGAAGTGCTCGGGCCCGAACGTTGCCGCGCCCGTGCGCGCCGGGACGAAGAGCGGGAAGGGTCGCACGCTGCCGGTCCCCGACGAGCTCGCGACCTGGATCGAGGCGCACGTTCCGGCGGCGGGTCGCCTCGAGCGCCGCCGCCTGTTCGTCGTCGCGCGCACCGGCGGGCCCTGGTCTCACTGGACGTTCATTGACCGCTGGCGCGCGGCCTGCACAGCCGCCGGCATCACCGGCGTCACGCCCTACAACGGAACGCGGCACTCGTTCGCGACCGATGCGGTCCGGCGCGAGGTGCTCGAGCGATCGCTGCAGGCGTTCCTCGGCCACGCGGATGCGAAGACGACGCGAAGGTACGCGCGGCTCGCGGCACCGGCGTTGGTGAAGGTGCTGCGCAGGGAGACGTAGCTATGCAGTGGCGTCGCGCGACCCAGAAACCAGCACCCGAGTCTGGTGCCATGCACTCCTCTCCAGCCGGCGGCGAAACACGTCTGCAGGAAGGATCACGCGCAGTATGATGTCGCCAACGCCGAACCCAACGCGGGGCGTCTCGATTCTGGAGATCACTTCCTCGATGGACGTCCTTCCGCCAAGATAGTCGTCAACCATTCGATCAACGGACGCGGTCGTGAGAAGTTCGTCGCGCATGATGCCCCCTTCCATTAAACCGTAGCCGGCGGGACGCAGAGGGAAAGCCCTAGAAGCTGCACATAGGGCTCCAGATGATCAGCCAGGGATTCCATCGGCATCCCGTCCGGATGGATTGAGTCGACGTTGACCACGCCGAGCCGTGCGTGGTCGCAAACGATCGGAATGGAAAGGACCGAGCGGTACGGCGCATCCTCGCGAAAGTGTCGCTTGAGGTCGGGACTCCTGATGTCCTCGATGTAAACAGGGCGCCCTGTCTCGATCGCTCTCCCGGCACCAACATCTCCGTACCGCACGTCGATCGTCCTCCGGCCGCTTGCCCTGCGAGAGAACAACTTGAGACGGAGAAGTTGCGCTGCTTCGTCTGCGATCATCAGGTTCGCGCTGAAGACGTCGTCGCGCTTCTCCTGAAGGAGCTCCTTCGTCTTATCTACGATGATCGTCAAGATGCCGGTTTGGATCGTCTCAATCCCGTGCCTCCCTGGGCATGCACGGAGAGATTCCTGCAGCTGCTTCAGCGAACCAGCAGTAGATCGCGCTAAGAAGCGGCGTGACTTGAAGAGACGGCTCTCCGCAGACTCGCGAACCAGCTTGTATGCCGTGCTCACGACCATCGCCATACAGAGAACAATGACCGGCCAGCGGTATGGGTACTTGAGGACCGTGACGTATCCGGTCACGACACCCTGATCGGAGAACTCGGGAGTGAGCTCGGTGGCGGAGTACGCCAGCACGAGCGGAAGCCCGAAGAGGACTGCCCGCGCGGCGAGTCGGGGCGTCTCAGCCAGCCAGTCAGAGGCCGGCAGGTCAAGGTAGCGCCGAAGGATGCGGCGGGCCCGGACGCGCAACGCGATGCGTGGTATCACAGCGTCACGGCGACCGCCACCGGTGTCACGCAGTGTGGTGTTCCAGACCGTGAGCGCACGACACGAGTTCCGCTTGTTTTGCCTGGCGGTGCAGATCTGGGGCCGCCGAGCATGGTTGCAGGCGGATCGCGCCACCAGGGGCAAGTCTGGGGCAGAACGTAAAAACACAGAAATGCGTTGAATGAAATCAGAGAGTTATGGCGTCCCCAACGGGATTCGAACCCGTGTCGTCGCCTTGAAAGGGCGATGTCCTAGGCCTCTAGACGATGGGGACGGTGGCGCGGCGCGGGGAGCATCGCGCATCGGGCGCGGGAGCGCAGCAGCGATCCGGCAGGCCGTCCGGGTCATCGAGATCCCACTGCGGGCGCCTCGAAACCCGGCTGCGCCAGGGGTGTCGGCGCTCGGCGAGGGGCCGGACGACCGGGGCCGCTCCGACGGACCCCGGCAGGCCGACGCCCGGCCTCATTCTCGGGTTAGACTCCGCGCATGGAAGAGCGCGACGTCCGTCGTGAGCGCACGCAGAACCTGTGGACGAGCTTCGCCCGCAAGTTCCCGCCGCTTCTGAAGGCGGTGCGTCTCGATCCGGCGCCAGAGGACGGCTTCGAGCGCATCGGCGGCCTCGCCGGTCCAAAGGAAGAGGTCGAAACCTACGCCTGTGGCGCGACGCATCCCGAGGTCTACGCGCACTGGGGCACCTTCGCACCGTCGGCGCTGCTGCTGATCGGCCAGCGCGGCGTGGGCAAGCACCTGCTCGCAACGGCGCTGGCCTCTCGTGCCGAGATGGGCTTCCTCCACGTCTCCGTGCCGCAGCTCGTGCTGCAGCTCCTCCACAGCTCCGGGCAGGCAGGCGCGCTGATGTCGGAGTGGTCGCAGGCTCTCTCGGAGATGCCGCCGCTCACGGTCTTCTACGACGAGCTCGAGTTCTCGCTCGCCCACGAGTTCGGTGCACGGCGCACGGATCTCCCCGTCGGGCCGGTGATGGATTTCCTGCTCGACCTGGTGGACCGCACGATCGCCGTCGAGACGACGCTCGTGGTCGGTGCGACGAGCTATCCGGACACGCTCCGCCAGGCCTTCTTGATGCCGGGCCGCTTCGAACGCGTGGTGGAGGTGAGCCCCAGCTATCCGGACGATGTCGTGGCTGCGCTGCAGATCCACGCGCGCGATGCGGAGAAGCGCGCCGGCCGGCTGCTCTTCGACGGCATCGGGTGGGCGGAGGTGGTCCAGCAGCTCCGCGAGCCGACGCCCGGGGACTGGGTTCGCCTTTTGCACGCCGTGCTGCGCCGCCGTGCGGGCTGCGAGGTTTCCGGCGCGCCGCTGCGGGCGATCACCACCCAGGACTTCCTCGAGGAGGTGGACCGCGTACGCCGGGCACGGGCGCGGCTGCCCGCGGCAGCCGGCGGGATCTACCTCTAGGCGCCCAGTGCGGCCGGGGCGAGCGCCGGACGAGCGGCCCAGACACCCCGGGGGAGGACCGGGCGGCGCAGCGCGTCGAGCTGGCGATCGAGGCAGGGCCGGCAGATGCCATGGCTCACCGCCATGGAGGCCACCGGTCGGGCGACCTCAGCCGCCACCGAAATCGAGTCTCCGCACCATGCGCAACTAGACATCTCATAGGGGGAGTGGCAGGCGAAGGGCCTCGGGTGTCAAAAAAATCCTCGATCCGGGACGTCCCGCACCCGGGACGCCTCGGAATCGCCAGAAGCATCTGATTCTCCAGCGCATTCGAGACCGGCCGAAAGACCAGCTCCGGCCGCCCGCTGCCGCCTGTGCTGCATCGAAGCGTCCGCGCAGGCCAGCGGCAGCCAGGCGGCAGCTCGCACCGGGACTGCCGCCTGGCTGCACGCCGCGTCCACGAAGCGGGACACAGGGGCGAGCGAAACCGCCGCAACCGCTCGTTCTAGAAGACGTTTTTCTTCGAGAAACTGGCACGACCCTTGGAAGGAGAAGCGGCAGGGGGCCGGTCGAGGCCGCCTGCGGAGTCCCATGCCCGAGCACGCCCATGTCTGAGCACGCGGTCCTGTTCGTCGATGACGAAGCGAACATCCTGCGGGCGCTGCAGCGCCTGCTGCGGGACGAGCCGATCGTGGTGCGAACGGCCACGCGAGCCTCCGAGGCGCTCGCGATCCTCGCTGAGCACCCGACCCAGGTGGTGGTCTCGGACCAGCGTATGCCCGACGGCTCGGGCGTCGATCTGCTCGCCGTCGTGCGAGAGCGTCATCCCGACGTCGTGCGCCTCCTGCTCTCCGGGTTCACGGAGATCGGCGTCGCCGTGGACGCCGTCAACCGCGGCCAGGTCCACCGTCTCATCACGAAGCCCTGGAACGACGGCGAGCTGCGCGCGACGCTGCGTCAGGCCTTCGACCAGTGGGACCTCGCGCACGAGGTCCGCCGGCTCGACCGGCTCACCCGGGAGCAGAACGCCGCGCTGCAGGAGCTGAACCGAAACCTCGAGGCCATGGTCGAGGACCGCACCAAGCAGCTCGCGCAGAAGAACCAGGACCTACGCGACGCCTACGTCCAGACCATTCGCGCGCTCGCCGAGGCCGTCGACGCGAAGGACACCTACACGCGCGGACATTCGGAGCGCGTGGGTGTCTACGCATCGAAGATTGCACGCGAGCTCGACTTCCCGAAGACCCTCATCGAGCGGGTCTACATTGCGGGCCTGCTCCACGACGTGGGCAAGATCGGCGTGCGCGACGCGGTGATCACCAAGCCCGGCCAGCTCGATGCCGACGAGTACGCCGAGATCAAGCGGCACCCGGAAATCGGTGCGCGCATTCTCGAGCCGGTCCGCTTCCTCTCGGACGTGGTGCCGTGCGTGCGCCACCATCACGAGTGGTACGACGGCTCGAGCAACGGTTACCCGCA
>CAYOIG010000081.1:0-2054 GCA_964403915.1 uncultured Myxococcaceae bacterium | reverse complement strand
GATCGGGATCCGCATGTCGGGCAGGCCGAGCTGCGCCAGCACCGAGCCGTCGCAGAACTCCACCAGCGAGTGCACGATCGACTGCGGATGGACGACCACGTCGATCTGCTCGGGCGCGGCGTCAAAGAGCCAGCGGGCCTCGATCAGTTCGAGGCCCTTGTTCATCAGCGTCGCGGAGTCGATGCTGATCTTCGGGCCCATCGACCAGCTCGGATGCCGCAGCGCCTCTTCGACGCTGGCCGCCGCGATGCGCTCCGCCGGCCAGGTGCGGAAGGGACCGCCCGACGCCGTGAGCACGATCCGCGCGAGGTCCTCGCGGCGCTGGCCGGCCAGGGCCTGGAAGATGGCGCTGTGCTCGCTGTCGACCGGCAGCAGCGTGACGCCCTTTGCGCGAACTTCTCGCAGTACGAGCGCGCCCGCCATCACGAGCACTTCCTTGTTGGCGAGAGCAATGTTGCGCCCGGCGCGAATCGCTGCGAGGGTGGGCTGCAGCCCCGCCGCGCCCACCAGCGCCGCCACCACGAGGTCGGCCTCGTGGGTCGCGACGGCCACGAGGCCCTCGGCGCCGGAGAGAATCTTCGTGCGAGCGCCCGGCAGCAGGCTGCGCAGGGTGGCGGCACCCGCAGCGTCGCCGACCGACACGACGTCCGGATCGAAGCGCCGCACCTGTTCGGCCAGCTTCTTCACGCTGCGACCGGCGGCGAGGGCCGTCACGCGGAAGCGGTCCGGAAACGAAGCGACGACCGAGAGCGTCTGCTCGCCGACGCTGCCCGTCGAGCCCAGGATCGAGACCCGCCTCAAGCGCGCTCCGGCTCGCGACCGCCTCGCACCTGTGCGCTGGTCAGGCCAAAGCGCCGTTCGCGCGACTGGAAGTCGAGCAGCGCCTCGACCAGGTGCCCCTTCCGAAAGTCGGGCCACATCACGGGGGTCGTGTAGAGCTCCGCGTACGCGATCTGCCACAGCAGGAAGTTCGACACGCGCATCTCGTTTCCCGTCCGGATCAGCAGGTCGGGGTCGGGCAGCTCCGGATCGTAGAGGTGGGCCGCAAAGGTCTTCTCATCGAGGCGGTCGGGATCGAGCTTTCCGAGCTCGGCTTCGCGCATCAGACTGCGCGCAGCGTCCACGATCTCCGCGCGTCCGCCGTACGAGAGCGCGAAGACGAGCTGCATCTCGCGATTGTCGCGCGTGCGCTCGATGGCGTCGTCGAGGCGTTTGCGGATCGGCTCGGAGAGGCGGTCGAGGCGGCCGATCGCCCGCACCTGGATGCCGTTGCGATGCACCTCGTCGAGCTCGCTCTCGAGATAGAACTCGAGGATGCGCATCAGCTCCTCGACCTCGGCGCGGGGCCGCTCCCAGTTCTCGAGAGAGAACGAGTAGAGCGTGAGTGTGCGGATCCCGAGCTCGTGGGCGCCGCGCACCGCCGCGCGAACGGCCTCGATGCCGGCACGGTGGCCCTCGTTGCGGGAGAGCCCACGGGCCTCGGCCCAGCGCCCGTTGCCGTCCATGATGAGGGCAACGTGGCGGGGCAGGCGATCGCTGCGAAGCCGGCGTTCCTGCATGCTCAAACCTGGAGAATCTCCTTCTCCTTTGCCGCGCAGATCTCGTCGATCTTCTTCACGAACTCGTCGGTCAGGTCCTGCACCTTCTTCTCGTGGCGGTGCTTGTCGTCGGCCGGGAGGATGCCGTCGTTCTCGAGCCCCTTGAACGCCTGCAGCGCCTCACGCCGGGCCTCGCGGACTCCCAGCTTGTGCTCCTCGGCCATCTTCTTGACCTGCTTGACCAGCTCCTTGCGCCGCTCCTCGGTGAGCGCCGGGATCGGAATCCGCACCACCTTGCCATCGTTGTTGGGCGTCAGGCCGAGATGCTGGGCGGTCTGGATCGCCTTCTCGATGGCGTGCAGCGCGCCCTTGTCATAGGGCGCGATCACGATCAGGCGCGGATCCGGGATGGTGAGGTTTGCGAGCTGGTTGAGCGGCGTCGGCGTGCCGTAGTAGTCGACGTTCACGCCGTCGAGGAGCTGCGCGTTGGCGCGACCCGTCCGCACGCGCTGCAAG
>CAYOIG010000080.1:0-1784 GCA_964403915.1 uncultured Myxococcaceae bacterium | reverse complement strand
TTGTCGGCGCTGACGCCCGAGCTCAGGAGGAGCGGGCGCTTGTGGGCGATGCGCAGATCGAGGTGCGAGAGGTGCCGCGTGCCCTCGTGGTAGAGCCCCTGCTCCCCGAGTCCGATCGGCTGGATGTCGCCGTAGCGGTCGAAGACAGCGAAGGTCTCCCCCTCCTTGAGGACGCGGGTTCGGTCATCGGCAAGCGCCGAGCGCGCTCGCACGTACCATTGCCCGCCAACTTCCACGAAGTCGTGCGGTTCGGGTTGCTGCATGAGCATGGTCAACCGTTCGAATGGAGGCGCGAGCAGCCAGGCTGTGGCCGCCCGCGCCTGCGTCCCTCTGCGGCCGCAGTGGCGAGGTCAGGCAATGGCCAGCTGCTCGGACGCCTCACTCCAGGTCGACATGTGCTTCTGTGCGACGCGCGCGTACACATCGAGGTAGTCCCGCGCCATCCTCGAGGCCGCGAAGCGCTGCTCGAACTCGGCGCGACAATCGGCGCGGTCGATCATGTGGAGGCTCTCGACAGCCCGCGCCGCCTCATCGACCGAGTTCACGATAAAGCCACTGACGCCGTGCCGAATCACCTCGGGGACCGAGCCGCGGTCGAAGGCGATCACGGGCGTGCCGCACGCGAGTGCCTCGATCATCGCGAGGCCAAAGGGCTCCGGCCAGTCGATCGGGAAGAGGAGCGCGCGAGCGCTGCCCAGGAACTCGTTCTTGCCGGTGTCATCCAGCTCCCCGATGTACTCGGCGTGGCGGCTGGCGCGCAGCCGCGGCTCGACGACGCTGGCGAAGTACTCGATGTCCGCGCCGTCGACCTTCGCCGCCATCTTGAGCGGAAGTCCGACGCGCTCCGCGATCTCGATCGCCAGGTCCGGGCGCTTCTCAGGCGACATCCTGCCGAGGAACGCGAGGTAGCCCCCGTCCCCGGGGCCGCACTCGAAGAGTGTCTCGGGGAGCCCGTGATGCACCGTGGCCTCCCAGTGTGCGTCCGGCGCGGGCGCTCGATGTGCATCGGAGATTGAGACGAGGGGGAAGTCGCTGAATTCACTGAAGAGCGGTCGCAGCGACGGCAAATCGAGGCGGCCGTGCAGCGTGGTGACGTGCGGGACCGGCAGCCGCCGCAGCATCGGCCACACCGACTGGTCGCAGTGCACGTGGACCACGTCGAAGGCCCCGCGCTCGACGCGCTGCGCCAGGAGCTCGAACTCGAGCGCGTGGGCGACGGTCGCCTCGACCGAGTCGGCGCCATCGAGGCGCAGCGAGGTGATCCGAGGTGCGACCAGGCGGGCCCGCGTCGTCGAGTCGCCGCTGGCGAAGAGCGTGACGTCATGCCCTCGGCGGACGAGCTCCTCGGTGAGGAAGTGAACGACGCGTTCCGTGCCGCCGTACAGCCGGGGCGGGACGCTCTCGTAAAGCGGAGCAACCTGCGCGATTCTCACGACACCCTCCCTGATGCCCGCCGGTCGCTCGCCGCAGGCCGTGATGGGCGGCTCGCAGCGTCCGAGATCGAGCGCAACAGGGGCGACGTACCCGACCCCCTCCGCATTGCCGCGGCATAAACGGATCGGGATACGGCGTGCATCGTGGGCATCGAGGGCTCCCTCGTTAACGCCGCTGGCGGCGGCCGCCTACCGAGCGCTATCGCTGGCTACGTTGCGGCTCGCGCTCCGGCGCGCGAGCGCTCGTGCGCGCTTCGCCGGTTGCGAGGGAGATCGGGCACGCAGCGCCGGCCCCGAGGCAGGCGTACCGCCGGGCGCAGGGCTCGGCGCCGGCGGCAACCCCGGTGCTCC
>CAYOIG010000079.1:0-2389 GCA_964403915.1 uncultured Myxococcaceae bacterium | reverse complement strand
TCTGCCCGGATCGCTCGCCTCCGTGCCTCGGGACTGCACCGATCGGGCCATTCGCTCCTTCCCGCCCGGCGGCCCGGCGCGGTCTAACCCCTCGGAAAAACTCGCGCAATATATCCGCCGCAGGCAACCCTGCCAAGGCCCGGGTATCCAAAACCCTTCGTTCTGGCAGGGGTTTAGGCCTTCGTCGCGCCGGCAATCTTCACGCGGCTCGAGGCCCGAGTCTAACCCTTCGGAAGATCGAGCGAATCCGGAAAGTGACCGGGCATCAAGCCGGCGGCCGGAGGGGACGATGCAGCGGAATCCGGAGGAGCCGCGCCGCCATGGAGACCTCCGCGCTGGCACGCCGGGATCCCGAGAGCAGCGTTGCCACCAAGATCATCCTGCTCGTCTTCCTGTCGACCTTCGTCAGCGCAGCCTCCGTCAGCTGGATCTCGATCGAGACGGCGCGACGCCAGCTCTGGGCACAGATCCAGGAAGGCTATCCTGCCGTCCTCGAGCGGGGTGGCCAGCGCCTGCTGCGCGTGCTCGCAGCGGGCCGCCGGCAGACGGCCGACCTCGCCATAGGCCGCGAGACCCTGCTCACGCTGGGCCGCGACGCCTTGGTACCCGGGCGTCAGGCGTCGGCCCGAACGCTCTTCCGCAGCCTCGCCCTCCCCCTCGCCGAGCGCTCCCGCGAGATCGAGGCCTTTGCGCTGCTCAGCCCCGACGGGCGTCTCATCCTCTCGACCGAGACGGGCGAGCCGCTCTCCCCCGCACAGGGGGCCGCGCTCGCCAGGCCGGGTACGCCGCTGGTTCACGCCTTCTCACGCGCCGAGCATGGAGTGTTGCTGGCGACGGCCATACCCATCGCCGGCCCCGGCGGCGCTCCCGCCGTCTACCTCGTCGGGCTCCTGCGTTCGGAAAGCCTGCGCGACGCTCTCTCGACGGATCGCTCCGACGCGTTCCTGCGTATCGATCTCCTCGGGGCCGGAGGTCAGCTGCTCGTGCATGCGGGCCTGCCCGACGAGCGGGGAGCACCTCTCTCGCCCGGGAGCGCGCTGCCCCTCGGCGCCGTGCGCGAGTACACCAACGCGGCCGGCGAGCACGTGATCGGGACAGCCCGTCCGCTCGGCGCCCTCGGCTGGACGCTGCTGCTGGAGGCGCCCTACGAGCACGCATTCGCACCCGTGCTCAGCGTTCTGCAACGACTGCTGGGAATCGACGTCTGCGTCGTCGCGCTGGCGAGCCTGCTCGCCTACGGCATCACCGCGAGCATCGTGCGCCCGATCGAGGCGCTCTCCGAAGGCGCGCGGCGTCTTGCCAGCGGCCGCTTCGACCTCGAGCTCGCTGAGACCGGCCGGCGTGACGAGCTCGGCCTGCTCACGCGCAGCTTCAACGAGATGGTGCGACGCCTCCAGCGCAGTCAGACCGACCTCGAATCTGCGAACCGGCGTCTGCGCGACCAGAACCAGAGCCTCCAGGCGAGCAACGACGTCCTCGAGCAGCTCTCGATCACCGATGGACTGACGAAGCTCCACAACCACCGCTTCTTCCAGGATCATCTGACCCGCGAGATCAAGCGGTCGATGCGCACCGGCGAGCCGCTGTCGATGATTCTGCTCGACATCGACGACTTCAAACGCCTCAACGATCGGCTCGGCCACGCAGCCGGCGACGCCGTACTGCAGCGCATCGCGTGCACTCTCGCCGAGTCCGTCCGCGACAGCGATCTGCTGGCGCGCTACGGCGGCGAGGAGTTTGCCGTCGTGGCCTCCGCGACCGACCTCGCCGGGGCAGCCATCCTGGCCGAGAAGCTCCGCGCCGCCGTGGCCGAGAGGCCCTACGTCCTCGACGACAGCGTTCGGCCGCAGGCGGTGAGCATCTCCGCCGGCGTCGCCCAGTACAAGGGGGACCGCAAGGCGTTCTTCCAGGCCGCCGACCAGGCGCTCTACCGGGCGAAGGCCGAGGGCAAGGACCGGGTGCGCGTGGCCGCGTGACGCCACCCGCCCTTGAGCACCGCGGCGAGAACCGCGATGCTGCCGCCCCATGACCCGAGTCGTGGGACTGACCGGCGGCATCGGCTCCGGCAAGAGCACCGTGAGTGAGCTGTTCCGCGCCCTCGGTGCGGTGGTGATCGACGCCGATGCCATCGTCCACGAGCTGCAGGCGCCCGGCTCCCCGTTGCTCGCCGAGATGGTCGCAGCCTTCGGCACCGGCATCCTCGACGCGACCGGCGGCCTCGATCGCGAGGCGCTGGGTCGCGTGGTGTTCGCCGATGCCGCGCAGCGTGCACGACTGGGAGCCCTCGTGCATCCGCGTGTCGGTGTCGAAATGGTGCGCCGCCTCGAGGCCGCCCGGCGCCTCGGCGCGGCGCTGGTCGTGCTCGACGTGCCGCTGCTTCTCGAGGGCC
>CAYOIG010000078.1:0-3021 GCA_964403915.1 uncultured Myxococcaceae bacterium | reverse complement strand
GCCCGAGCGGCCGGACGACGCCGAGAACCCGGTGCGCGTCGTCTTCAGCGCGGCGTGTCCCGCCTCGGTGTGGGCCGCCTTCGAGCAGCGCTTCGGCGTGCAGATCATCGAGGGCTATGCGGCCGTCGACGGTGCGGGCTTCGCAGTCTTCAACTTCGGTCAGTCGCCGAAGGGCTCGATCGGAAAGCCCTCGATGGCGCACCGCATCGTCGCCGAAGGCGGCAGCGACGCGCCGCCGGGAGCGCCCGGTGAGCTCTGGTTCAGGATCGACGATCCGAAGCGGCGCCGCGTCGAGTACTACAAGAACGAGGCGGCGAGCGAGGAGAAGGTGCAGGGTGGCTGGCTGCGCACCGGCGATCTCGTCACTGCGGACGAGCAGGGCAATCTCTACTTCGTCGACCGCAAGACCGACTCGATGCGGCGGCGCGGCGAGAACATCTCGTCGTGGGAGGTCGAGCGCGAGATCAACGCCCACCCGGCCGTGCTCGAGTCGGCCGTGTTCGGCGTTCCGTCGGAGCTCGGCGAGGACGAGGTGATGGCCGTGGTGGTGCCGAAAGAGGGCCACGTCATCGACCCGGTGGATCTCGTCCGCCACTGCGAGGGGCGCATGGCGAAGTTCATGCTGCCCCGCTACGTCGAGATCCGCGACGCGCTCCCCAAGACCGAGACCCACCGCATCCAGAAGGCCGCGCTCAAGCGCGACGGCGTCTCGCCGCGGACGTGGGACCGCGAGGCCGCTGCCGGGAAGCCGTAGCCGGCCGCGGCGCGACGCCCTCCAGCAGCCGGCCGATGAGGCTGGCCCACTCGGTGGCGTCCGGGGGCGCGAGCCCGAGGCCGCGCGTCACGATCGAGCCGAAGCCGAGGATCAGCAGGAAGCGGACGAGGACCTCGGTCGGAATCTCGGCGGCAACGACACGCTCCTTTCGTGCGCGCTCGACCATCGCGGCGAGTACGGCCGAACGCTGGCCGATGCCGCACTCGAGCTGCTCGCGCAGCTCTCCCTCTCGCCGCGCCGCTGCTGCAGCGTCGAGCAGCAGCGCCTCGGTCGGGTGCAGCTCGCCCTCGATGGCGATCCGTGCGAGCGTGCGCAGGATTCCGGCCACGGGTCGCTCCGTGTCGGTCAGCAGCAGCTTGGTGGCCGGCTCGACGCCCCGGGCAGCGAGCGCCTTCACGAGCAGGTCTGCCTTGTCGCGAAAGTGCGCGTAGATCGCGCCGGTGGTGACGCCCGCCTTGCGCGCGATGTCCACCACCCGGGCGCCGTCGTAGCCGGTCTCGAGAAAGACCTGGGCCGCCGCATCGAGCAGGCGGTCGCGCGTCGCTTCCGGCTCGCGCCGTGTCCTGCCGCGCTTCATGAAGCGCGCGCCGGCTCCCGGCGCAGCCGGAAGGCGAAGGCATTGAGTCGCCGCTCGTCGACCGGGGAGCCGTCGTTGTAGACGAAGAGCAGGGGGATCTGGTTCTGGTGCCGAAGGATGCTCTCGCTCACCAGCGCCGGCCCGCAGCCCCAGGGGCTCACCAGCACGGCACCGTCGCAGAGGCCCTCCTTCCAGTAGTGCAGCACGCTGCCGATGGTGACCGGCGCCTCGCCGCGCGGGTGGCGGCCCAGAACGCGGTCGCTCTCGGCGAGAAGCGGCGGTACGGCCCCGTCCGGGATCCACGGATGGAGCCGGCGCACGCGCTCGTAGAGCCTGCGCCGCATGCGCCGCAGACCCATGGCCACCAACGGCCGCGCGCGGCCTTCACCGGTGCGTGCGATCTCGCCCGGCGCCTCCGTCGAGGCGTATTCGAGCAGCGTCTGGGACGGCTCGATCGCCACCTGCAAGCCCCGCTCGGCGAGACGACGCGCGATGTCGTCGTTCGCGAACTCGTCCATCTTGACGGCGATGTCGCCGGCGAGGAGGACGGTCCGCCGCTGCGGATTGCGCGGCGCCCTCTCCGCCAGCGCGGCGTAGGCGACGGCCGCACGCTCGACGAGATCGCCCAGCGCCCGCCCGTAGCGCGAGGAATCCCGCACGCCGGAGAACAGGCCCCGGAAGGCCGGCGCCTCGGCGAGCTTCTCGAACTCCTCGCAGAAAGCGGCGTGGAGGGCGTCCACCTCGCCCGGCTTGCTCTCGAGCACGCGGTGGTAGGCGGCGAGCTGCGAGAGGATGTCGCTCACGGTGGACGACATGCCCGTGCGCGCGAGGAACGATGGCCCGAGCGAGCCCTCGGGCTGGATGTCGCGCATCGTGACGCTGTCGCCGAGGCCGAGCCGTTCGAGGGAGAGCTGGTCCTTCACCGAGAACATGCAGTTGCGGCACACGCCCTGTCCCGTCACCTGCACGAGGACGCGCTCGCGCTCGTCCTCGCTGGCGTCGAGATGGTGCCGGAAGGCGCCCCAGATGAGCTGGTAGGGGATGCATTCCTTGCCCGAGCAGTCGCGGCGCCCGGCGCGCAGGCGCTCGGCGTCGGAGGGGCCGGGCGAAACGCCGTCGAGACCGAAGGCCCGGAAGTTCGCGGCCATGACACGCGACCAGGGCTCGCCGATGCTCGGCACGACGAACTGGCGCTCGTCGTCGCGCGGGAGGGGAGGGTTCGGTAGCGGCTCGAGCATGCGCAGGCGAGCAGCCGTTGCAGAGGACGGGCGCCCGTCGTGACGCCGCACCGTGTGCAGGAAGGCCTGAACCCGCGTGGTGTAGCCCGCCGTGCCGCCGTGCCCGTCGCTCTCGAGCGTGGTGTGCGGGTGGCCTTCGAGCAGCGCCGTGAAGAGCTGCTCTCCAAAGGAGGCGGGGTTGCAGCCGAAGGAGGAGAGCAGCAACGGATAGGCGTCTCCACGCTCGCGGGCAGCGAGCGCCGTGCGCAGCGCCGCACGCGTATCCGACCACGGCATGCGGGGAAGGGCGTGGATGCCCGCGGGAACCGGGAAGCAGTCCATCGGCAGCGCGAGCACGCCGTTCTCGCGCAGCAGGCGCGGGATGCCGGCGTTGATCACCGGATCGTGGATCACGTGCAGGGGGCCGCAGACGGGCACCACCGGCAGGCCCG
>CAYOIG010000077.1:0-2358 GCA_964403915.1 uncultured Myxococcaceae bacterium | reverse complement strand
CGTGGAGCTCCACGCGCTCGAGCCGGACACGGCGCGCGCGGTGGCCGTCGCCGACGCTGTCGTCACGCTCACCCACGGACTGGCCGCCGAGGTGCGCGCGCGCTTCGCACCCACCTGTCCGGTGGAGGTCATCCCCGATGCGGCCGATCCCGGCGTCTTCCGGGAGGTGACGGCACCGGGCCCCGTGCGCGCCGTCTATCTCGGCCAGCTCATGCCGTGGAAGGGCGTCGAGGTGCTGCTCCACGCGCTCGCCCGGGTTCCCGGGCTTCCGGCGCTCGTGATCGGCGGGCGACACGGCGACGATCCGCGCCGGGCCGAGCTGCAGCGCCTCGCGGCGGCGCTCGGCCTCGGAGCGCGGATCGAGTGGGCGGGGTGGCTCCCTCCGGACGAGGCCTGGAGGCGGCTTCGCGCCGGCGACCTGGGCGTGGTGCCGACTCGGGCCGGCGGAAGCCAGGAGTTCTCCACCAGCCCGCTCAAGCTCTTCGAGTACCTCGCCTGCGGCCTTCCCGTGATCGCGAGCGATCTGCCGGCGCTGCGCGAGGTGGTGCGCAGCGAAGAGAACGGCCTGCTCTTCGCCGAAGGTGACGCCAGCGCCCTCGCCACTGCGCTGGCGCGCCTGGCGGCGAGCTCCGAGGAACGCGCGCGTCTCGGCGCCGCCGCGCGAGCGGGGGCTGCAACGCGCACATGGGCAGCCCGTGCGGCGCGGATCCAGTCGCTGATCGCCCGAGTACGGGCTGCTCAGGAATTGATCAGATAGCCCGCGAGGCCCCCGCCGAGAATGAGGATCACCGGGTTGATCTTCACAGCGAGCAGGATCGCGGTCACGACGGCTGCGATCGCGACGTCGTCGGCCGAGTCGATCACCGTGCGTGCAAGGATCAGGGTTCCCGCCAGCATGAGGCCGATCGTGACGGGCGCGAGCCCCCGCTCGCACGCGATCTTGAGCGGCGAGTCGGAGTAGCGGTCCCAGACGCGCGCCACCCCGAACGTGAGCAGCCCGGCCGGCAGGAAGAAGCCCACGAGGGCGGCCAGCGCCCCCGGATAGCCCGCCACGCGATAGCCGATCACGCTCACCATCAGCATGTTCGGCCCCGGTGCGAGCTGGCCGAGGCTGTAGATCTGGCCGAATTGCTCGGCCGTGAGCCAGTGGAAGTGGTTCACCGTGAGCGATTTCATCTCCGGCAGCACGGCTGTGCCACCGCCCACGGCCAGGATCGAGAGCAGGGAGAAGACAGCGAGGATCTGCAGCAGGATCATCGGCCGCCGTCCGCAGCGTCGCTCGCCGCCGGCACGCGCGGCCAGTAGAGCCAGACGGAGAACGGCCCGAGCGTCGCCAGCACCACGACCAGCGAGAGGTGCAGCAGGCCCACGGCAACGAACGTTGCTGCCACCAGCGCCAGCGATCGCAGATCGGCGAGCTGGCGTCGTCCGATCTGCAGCGTGGTGGCGAGGGTGAGGCCCACGGCCGCGGCGCCGACCCCGCCCAGCACCACGGAGACATCGGGCAGGTGCCCGTGACGCTGGTAGAGCAGGCCGAGGCCCATCACCACCACGGCGCCGGGAACGATCATGCCGAGCACCGCCACGAGCGCACCGCGCGCGCCACGCAGGCGCTCCCCCATGTAGACGCTCATGTTGGTGGCGTTGAGGCCGGGCAGGATCTGCGAGAGCTCGAGCCCGGAGAGGAAGCTCGCGTCGCTCAGCCAGCCGCGCCGCGCGACCAGCGCCTGCCGTAGATACGCAACGACGCCGCCGCCAAAGCTCGTCGCGCCCAGCAGCCCGAAGGTGGCGAGGATCGCACCGAGAGAGACGCGAGGAGCGCGAGTCAGCTCGCCCTCGCGCGGCTGCACGGGCAGGCTCTCATTCATGATGGGGCAGCTTCTTGCCGGCGAGGCCGTAGACGAGCGCCGTCTTCGTCGTTCCGAGATCCACCCACGCGCCCGTCTCCTTCTGGAGCAGACGGTAGAAACGCTCGGAGCGGAGCTTGGGCTGGGCTTCGAGCCTTCCGTAGCGCCGGAAGGTCGTTTCGAAGGAGAACTCGCCCGTGAGGACGCTCTTCGTCTTCGCGTCGCGCCAGACGGCCATGGTGACGCTGGCTGAGCCACCGCCGAAATCGATCGACCCGAGCTCGAAGAGCACCTCCTCGATCGAGATCTCGCCCACGGGCCGGATCGGTGCGGTCGGCAGGGCCTTCAGCTCCGACAGGCCCGGGAACGTGCGTCCAGCCTCGGAGAGCCTCGTGCCGAGCTCCCAGCGATGCTCCTTCAGCTTGCAGGTGTGGGAGAAGATGCTCCGCATGCCGCCGAGATGGTCTTCGACGAGAAGGAGCTCCTCCTTGAACTTCTCGACCCCCTCGTA
>CAYOIG010000076.1:0-7128 GCA_964403915.1 uncultured Myxococcaceae bacterium | reverse complement strand
GCGCGGGGCGCGCTTCGTCTGCGTCGTCGCGTTGTCTACGCCGGATGGTGTCACGATGACGGCGCACGGGTTCTGCGCGGGGCGCATCCTCGACGCGCCCCGCGGCGAGGCCGGCTTCGGCTACGACCCGGTCTTCGCTCCTCAGGGCCTGGAGCGGTCGATGGCGGAGCTCTGTGCCCGCGAGAAGAATGCTCTCTCCCACAGGGCCCGCGCGCTTGCGACGCTCCGGAGCAAGCTGACGGACGCAGCGCGCTGATCTCCCGTTCGCCCGGCTACGGCAGCGGGTCCACGATCTCCGGTGCCGGTTCCGTGAGCGCGCTCTGGAAGAAGTGGAGTCGCTGCTGCTGCGCCGGTGGCGCCGTCTGCGGACAGTAGTGGCCTTCGGTGAACGCCGTGCAGCCCGGCGTCGTGGTCGCCGGATCGAACTGGAAATGGCCCGCGGTTCGATCGGGCGCGATGTTCGCGCGCAGCGGCGCATCGACCTCCGTCAGGAACGGTGAGGCGCGCCGCACCTTCCGCACAGTCGGGATGCCGAGCTCACGGGCCGCCGAACGCGTCGCGTCGTTCGGCACGAAGGTGTCGCCGATGCCTTCGGTCCAGAGCACGCTCGGCGAACGACCTCCTGGCAGGCCCTGGATCGAGAGCGGCGTCTGGTACACGAAGCGCGCGTAGGAGTGGGGGTCCTGTGCGTCGAATGCGTGCTGGAAGAGCGAGAGGCCGACCAGCGTTTGCACGGGCCGAACGGTTCCGATGAAGCTCTCGAGATCCGAGAGCAGCCCCGGGAACTGGTGCAGCATCGTCTCCGTCAGACGGCCGCCACCCACCGTGGGCGTGGCCGCGATCAGCTCCTGGGCGTAGGGCAGGAAGCGCAGCGAATTGTTTCCGCCCTCGCTGATGCCGTGATAGAAGAGCCGCGTCGGATCGAGGAGAGGCGCCTGCGGCGCATTGGCGGGCCGCCAGGCCGTTCCGCCGAGGCCCTGCAGCGCGCGCAGGAAGTGGATCATGTCGGAGCCCGTCTGGTTCCACCAGGCCGGTATCTGCTTCGTCTGCAGCAGAAAGAAGAAGGTGGCGGAGACCTGGGTCGATACGGGACCGAACTTGCGGTTGATCGTGTCCTGGATGCCGCCGACCGCAAAGCCGGCGTTCGCGAGATAGCCGTTGAGGGAGTTGCTGCTGATCTCGTTCGGCGAGCCCGGATTGCCATGCTGGTACATGACGATCGGTGCGGGAGAGGAAGCGCTCGACGGCGGCAGGCGCAGCACGAAGGGGACGTTCTCCGATCCCATCCGCTTCGGCCGGCCCGTCGCCGGATCGTGGACGAACCAGTTGTACACCGGGTCGAGATAGCTCGGAAGCGCCACCGTTCCGCTCAGGATCGCACCACCGTCCGTTCGGTTCTGTACGTTGGTGATCGTGAGCGCCGGCGACGGGCCGGCGAGCGCGTCTTCCTTGATGGCGAGCAGATCGTTGGGGATGTCGTCGTCGCTGCGCACCGAGATGCGAATCGCGAGCGCCACGTCCTCGCGCGCGATCGGCACCGCGGGCGTGGTCTCGAGGAAATCGAGCACGCTGCGGATCGAGCTGCGTGCCCGCGCAACGGCGGCCGACTCACCAGCGAGGGAAGGACCTGCCGCGCGGGTGAAGAAGCTCGACGGGGAGAGAGAGCGACCCGGGGTCGCCGTGGCGAACAGCCGGCGCGTCAACACCAGCGCGTACTGGCCGCGCGGGCGCAGGGCGATCGACGGGAAGATCGCCGCCGAGTGGTCGACCTGGGCGCTGTGATTGGTATCCGTTCGCAGCTTCACCAGGTAGGGGATGCGCTGGCCGTAGTCGGGGCTCGTCGGGTCGACGTCGAAGAGGGCGATCGGTGCGAACGGATCCTCCGCTGCAAACGCGTCCGCCGGTGCAAGCGAGGCGTCGATCGCATGCGAGAAGGCGACCATGATCATGGGAATGCGGCTGAAGCCGTCGAGGACGTTGGTCGGAGCGAGCACGCCCTGATACACCTGGAGCAGGGTGCCCGTATAAGGCGGCTCGGGAATCGAGAGGCGAAGGCCCGTGCGCGTCCCCGCATCGGAGACGGCGAAGTAGTCGTCGGGGAAGGGCGCCACGAGCGACGGATCATCGCGGTCGTGCAGCACGAGCGCGGGTGTCGTGGCCTCGGCGGCCGTGCTGAAGCCCGCTTCCTGGACGCTCCCGTCGGGCCCGCGCCAGGCCACGCGGCAGCTCGCGCCCGCAGGCAGGGCGGGCTGCGGATCGAGGAGCACGGCGGCCCCGTCCACGAGATGCGCGCGCCTTTGCACCGCGGCGCCATCGCACTCGATGCCGAAGGCAGGGCCGTCGAGCGCCGCCGGCGGGGGCGGGCTCGCGAAGCGCAGCCGCAGCCAGGCCGTTCTGGGTAGCGCTCCCGCCACAGGCGCCGGGTCGAAGCCAGCGAGCGCCGGCGCTGCGGCGGGGGAGAGGAGCGGCGCCTCGACCTGGACGCGGTAGCCGAGGCCGGGCACCGCCGAGGACGAGATGGCACTGACCAGCAGCGTCGAGGTGCCCGGGGGCGGCAGAGGAACCGCGCCCCGCAGCGTTGCGCCGCTACCCGTGAAGAGCGCGGTCACGTCGGCGCCGTCGAGGTGGACGGTCGCCGTGGCGGGATCCTGCCCGGCATGCAGCAGGATCTCGACCGGCAGGTTGCCGCCGATCTGCGGAACGCCGAAGACGATTTCGATCTGGCTGCAGCGGCCGCCGAGGAGCGGGAGCGCGAGCAGGAGCAAGGGGAGCAGGGAGCGGAGCGTGGGAGAGAGCGGCATCGGGCGATTCAATCACACGCCGCTTCCGAATGCAGCCGGAATCGGCCGTCTACGAATGCCGCTGCGCGAGCCAGGCACCGGCACCGAGCACGGCCCATGCCGCAGCGACCACCACGACGCTCGTCGGGCCGGCCGGAAGGTCCGCGCGGTAGGCGAGGGCGAAGCCGCCGATGGAGGAGCAGGCGGCCAGCCCGATCGAGAGTGCGAAGGCGGCGCCCATTCCCGGTGCGAGGCGCAAGGCGGCGAGCGGCGGCAGAACGAGGAATCCGAAGACGACGAGGGGCCCCGCCGCCATGACGCCGAGGCCGATCGCGACGCCCAGCAGGCCGTAGAGGACGGCGTCATGACGTCGCGGAGAGAAGCCGAGCGTGCGCGCGTACTCGGGATCGAAGGAGACCAGCAGCAGCTCGCGCCGGAAGAGCAGGAAGATCGCGAGGGTGGCCGCCGCCGCCAGCGCCAGCACGCGAAGATCCGCTTCCGGAATCGAGAGAAGATCACCGCGCAGCATGCTCGTGAGCTCGAGATCGCCGCGCGGACTGAGCGATACGAGCAGGATCGTTGCCGCCATGGAGACTGCGAGTAGCGCGCCGACACGCCACTCGACGGGCATTGCCGCGGCATTGCGGCGCGGCAGCAGATAGCCGAGCGCTGCGAAGGTGGCCGCCAGCGCGCCGAGACGGGCGAGACCGTGCGCATCTTCGCCCGCTGCGTGCCCGTGCCCCGTGAGCCAGAACACCAGCGCCACGCCCGCGGCCGCCACCTGTGGCAGCGCGACACCCAGCAGCACGATGCGTCGAAGCGCGACATAGACGCCGAGGACCGCACACAGCGTCGTCACGAGCAGCCCGCCCAGAATCGCGTTTCGGAACAGCGAATCGGGCGCGAGCAGCGCCGAAAGAGACAGCTCGTTCACGACGGCTCCTCGAGCTGCAGCCGGCCGTCCGCGAGCGTCGCCAGGCAGGTGGCGCGGCCGTGAAGCACGTCCGGATGGTGCGTCACGATCCAGACTGCGACCGGGCGCGTTGCACGCAGGGCGTCGAGGGCCGTGAGGATCGCCTCTTCCGCCTCGCGATCGATGCCCGCGGTCGGCTCGTCGAGAAGCAGGAGCTCCGGCTCGCTCGCGAGCGCCCGTGCCAGCAGGACGCGCTGTCGCTCCCCGCCCGAGAGCTCGCCATAGCGCCGGCGCGCGAGCGGAAGCGCACGGCAGGCCGCTAGCGCGTCGCGGGCACGGCTCCGTTCGCGGCTGCCGATCGGGCGCCAGGGCGGTATGTCGCCATAAGTGCCGAGGAGCGTGACGGCCAGCGCGGAGAGCGGATACAGCGGGTCGAGCGTCTCGCGCTGCGGCACGTAGCCGAGGCGAAGACCCGGACGTCGGACGACGCGGCCCTGCTGCGCGGGCAGCAATCCGAGCAGCCCGCGGAGCAGGGTCGACTTGCCACTGCCATTCTCGCCGACGAGCGCCACGCACTGGCCACGGCAGATCTCGAGGTCGACGCCCTGCACCACCCGTCGCCGGCCCGGCCCGAACGCCGCCCCCTCCGCACGGATCATCGGAGAATCGCTCATGGCGCCGGCGTGCCTGCGCTGCCGAGAGCGCGAACCAGGGCCTCGAGGTTGGCCTCCACGAAGGCGAGATAGGTCTCGGCTCCGGGAAGGCCGCCGGTCATCACGGATACCGTCGCGATCGGCGCACCGATCTTTCCGGCGACCGACTTTGCGAGCGCGTCGTCGAAGGAGACTTCGTGCACGACGAGGTCGACGTGCTCGCGTCGCCCGAGCGCAACGAGCTCTTCCAGATGTGCGGGCGTCGCCGGGACGCCCGGCCGGTACTCGAGGGTGCCGACGATCTCGAAGCCGTAGCGCTTCGCCAGATAGGGAAGGTCGGCATGGTGGGCGATCACCTTCTTGCCGCGCAGCGGCGCAGCCAGCGCCTCCCACGCCGCGATTCTCTCGTCGAGACGGGAGACCTGGCGCGCGAGGCCTGCCCGATAGGCCTCGGCTCCGGCCGGATCCACGCGTTCGAGGCCCTCTGCGATCGCACGCGCCATCTTGCGCCCCTGCACCGGGTCTAGATTGAAATGAGGATTTCCGAGCGGGTGCAGCTCGCCCTGATCGCGGCCGAGGCCCGACGGCACCTCGACGGGCTCGATGTACAGCGAGGCGTCGATGTAGGCGGGCTTGCCGGGAGAGATCGCCGGGTTGCGTGCGACCTCCAGAAGGGGCGGCAGGAACGCGTGCTCGAGGCCGAGGCCCTGGACGATGAGCGCATCGGCCCGGTTGAGCTTCACGACGAAGCTCGGCTTCACCGGGACGCGGTGCGGGTCCTGATCGCCCTCGGCCAGGGTCTCGACCACGATGCGGTCGCCACCGATCTGCCGTGCCAGATCCGCGACGTCGGGCGTGGTGGCCACGACGCGGAGCGCCGCCTGCGCCGGCAGCGCGAAGGCGAGCAGGGCGAGCGCGACCGCGAAGGCGCGCCGCCTAGCGCGCACGGTTCGAGAACCCATGGCTGTGACTCCCGAGAAAGGCAGTCCACTGCAGCGTGTAGCGCTGGTCGTAGCTGCCGTGGCCGCTGAAGTTGTCGAACTGGAAGCGCAGTCTCTGGAAGCTGGACGGCATCCAGGTGAAGAACGCCGAGCTCGTGAGGAGCCGGTTCGGGTCGTCCACGACATCCTCCGCGAAGTCGATGCGAGCGCCGAGCGAGAACCGCTGATCGAAGAACGACTCGACGTAGGCGTAGCCTCCGCTGCGCAGGAAGCGGCGGGGTGAGAGGAGCGGCAGGCCGGCGTCGTCGAGGAGAGGCGTGCCGGTCTCGGGGTCGAGGATCTCGTCGATGTCGGGAAACCGCTCGTCGTTCCACATCCACTCTGCGCCGGCGGTCGTGCCTTGGTAGAAGCTCTGCACACCCGGATCGTGGCGGAGCGTGAGATCGAGGGCGTAGAGGCTGCGATCGCGGTTGCGTGGCAGCGTGAGGTAGGTGCCACCGAGCTCCGCACTCGTCGTGTTACCGAGATCGAGACCGAAGAGCGGGCGTGCCAGGTAGCTCATCTCGCTGAACGAGCGCGTCGCGAAAGGGAAGCCGAAGGCCTCCCCCTCCTCGAGACGCTCGGCGCCCACGGCGTTGTATGCACCGAGGGTGAGCTGGGCGAAGATCGGCAGCGGCGCGAGCCAGGAGATCTCGGCGCCCTCGGCCTGCGACTCTCCTCCGACCATGCGGTCGATCGACGGCGGGCGGTCGACGAAGGGCAGGGCTTCGGGGTGGTAGCTCGCGAAGCGGCCTACGTCGGCGAAAAAGCGGCCACCTCGGACGGTGAGGTTCCACGGCAGGCCGGTCGTGACGAGAGCCGCCTCCTCGACGTCGAACCCCTCCGTGCTGCTGGCGGCGATCGCCGCGTAGCCGCGCAGGAAGGGGTCGATGGGCGCGCTCACGAAGAGCTCGGCGCTCTGCAGGTCGAAGCCGTTACCCGGGTTCGCCGTGCTCTGCGTCGGATCGGCGTTCGAGTTGGAATAGGCGAGGGTGTCGACGACGAGGCTGATCGCCGGGTTGTCCGCGTTGACGGGGGCGATGCGTGCGGTCGAGCCTGGAGCCGCCTCCGGCGACGTGTCGGGCCGGGAGGCCTCGAGCAGATCGACCTTGCGAGAGAGAGCGCGCAGCGCGTCCCGCGTGGCTGAGAGCTCTTCGCGGGTCTCACGCAGGGCGCTCTTCGTCTCGTCGAGCTCGACTTCGAGATGGTGGGGATCGACTTCGGCGGCGGCGGGCAAAGGCGTGGCAAGCAAGGTCATGAGCAGGCAGGCGACCCACGCGGCGGCGACGGAATCCTTCCGTGCGTGCGCGGTCGCCCACCCGACGAATCGGGTAGCGGTCATCGTCTTCTCCTCGGGCGGTGAGTTGCGATCGATCGGCTAGATCGAGGAGAAGACGGAAGGCGGAGCGCGCGGCGAGCCGCCGCCGGATCCGGGGGCAGTGGCAGGCTGGAGAATGTCGCGGGCGTCGAGCGGATTGCAGCGCTCGCCCGAGTGCTGCAGGAAGGCTCCCTGCGCGGGCACCGTATGGCCACGAGCGTGGGCGAAGCTCTGGCATTGCGGGCAGCCATCGGCGTGATGCGCCGGCGCGCTGCCGCCGTCGCGCAGATGGGCCTGGTCTCCGTCGAAGGTCGCGCCCGCCGCATTCGAGGCGCGGGTCGAAGGCTGCCCCAGCGCGTGAAGGCTCGGCAGCAGGAGCTGCAGCAGCAGCGCGAGCAGCAGGAGAGCAGCGCCGGGTCGAAGCTCGACGAGCCGTCGCGCAGGGCCGTTCGATGCGGGCCGCATGCCGCAACCGTACGGGACC
>CAYOIG010000075.1:0-3440 GCA_964403915.1 uncultured Myxococcaceae bacterium | reverse complement strand
TCGCTCGCGCGCATCCACGGGGGCGCGTCGCGCGAGACGTACCGGCTGCGCCTGCGCTTCACGGAAGACGGGAAGGAGCGGGAGCGCCGCCTCATCCTGCGCCGGGATCCGCCCAGCAGCCTGATCGAGACCGAACGCTCCCACGAGTTCCGCGCCTATCAGGCGTTTCACGGATCCGAGGTGCCCGTGCCGGAGCCGCTGTGGCTCGAGCAGGATCCTCAGTGGCTCGAGCGTCCCTTCTTCGTGATGGAAGAGGTGACGGGCTGCGACGCCTCGCTGAAGGGGCTGTCGGAAGGGCCGGCTGCGGCCCACCGCGAGCGCATCGGACAGGAGAAGTGGCGCATTCTCGGCGCCATCGCGCGCAGCGATCCGAGCCGGCTCGGACTCGGTCGCGGCCGCACGGAGATCTCCCCCGAGCACTGCTGGGAGCGCGAGCTCTCGCACTGGGAGCACGTGATCGACACCGACGCGCTCGGCCCCGAGCCGATCACGCGCGCGGCAATCCGCTGGCTGCGGCGCAACCCGCCGCCGCCCGCCCAGCGCATCACGATCGTGCACGGTGACTACCGGAGCGGCAACTTCCTCTACGACACCGAGGGCCGGATCCGCGCCATTCTCGACTGGGAGATGTGGCATCTGGGCGATCCGCTGGAAGACCTGGCCTGGTCGCTCAACCCGCTCTGGTCGTGGCCCAACGTCGCGCTCGCCGGGCGGCTGCTCCCGCCCGACGAGGCCATCGCGGCCTGGGAGCGCTCGAGCGGCCTGCACGCCTCGCTCGAGGCCCTGCGCTGGTGGGAGGTCTTCACGAACGTCAAGTCGCTGGCGGTCTGGATCTCGAGTGCGCGCGAGTACGAGGATGCCCGAAGCAGCGATCCGACGCTGGCGCTGGTGGGATGGATGATCCATGGCGTGCAGGAGCGGATCGCCCTCGACACGCTCGGGAGGGCGAAGTGAGGCCCGAGGTTCCGCGCACGCTCCAGCTACTCGCACAGCATCTGCTGGCGCAGGTCGCGCCTCGCCTCACGGAGGACTACGCGCAGAAAACGACCGGCGTCGTGGCCGGCCTGCTGCTGGCGGCATCGGAGGAGTTCGATCGCGCGGCTGCGCGCCGCGTCGAAGAGAACCGGGCCCTGCGGCTGCTGTTCGCCGACGCCGCGTCCGTGGTGCGCAGCGCCGGCCTGCGCTCCCGGCTCGTGACGGCTTCGCGTGGCGACGACGACGACTTGCGGATCGCACCGCTCGAGCGAGCGAACGGCGAGCTTCGCACGCTACTCATCGATCTCCAGACACACGTCGAGACGCTGCAGAGCGAGGAGGCGCTACGCGTCGACGAGCGGATCTGGGAGGAGCTGCGCGCGGGCGTCGCCCGACGGGCGATCGCGTTCTGGCCGCTCTAGCGGCCTCGACGCCGCAGACCGGCCTGCGGCGCGGGGCCTCGGCTCGCGGCGCCGCGCCACGGCCAGCGTCGTCGTAGCGGCCCAGTGCAGGAAGGCTTCACCGAGGGGGGCCCAGGCATCATGCAGCGGACACGGCGCTTCCGAACGGCACGCGCCCCAGCCAAAGCCGCAGCGTCCGGTCTCGGGCGAGGCCTCGACGGCGGCCAGCACGTCGAGGAAGCGGATCTCGCTCGGCGCCCGTGCGAGGGAGAATCCCCCGCCCTGCCCGCGCTGCGAGGTCAGGATGCCCGCTACGACCAGCCGCCGCAGAATCTTCGACAGATACTGCGCCGGGATCCCCGTCTCTCTCGACAGATCCTGCGCCCGCACGGGGGCCTCCGCAGAGTAGGCCGCGATCCACGAGGCGGACCGCAGGGCGTATTCGGCAGTCTGCGAGAGGAGCGTGCGGCGACTCTGCAGGGGGCCTTCCTCCACCGCGCTGGTCGCGGCCCGATGAGCCGCAGGATAGGGGCAGGCCTCGGGCTCGATATGACTCGCGTCATACGGGCGCCGGATCACTGGAGCTAGAGATCCGTTGACGCGAGCCACAGGAGGCGCAGCGATGCGAGATGCGAGCAGAGCCGCTTTGCGCGCCGGGGTGTCGTTCTCGCCCGAGCGCAACGCCGCGCGGCAATGGCTCGGTCTCGCGCTCGGCGTGCTGCTCGCCGCGGGTCTGTGCGCGCTCGCGGTGGTGATCGGGCGCATGCCTCCTTTCGATCGCTTCGTGACCGATCCGCTGTTCTTCAAGCGCTGCCTCGTCGCGCACGTGAACTTCGCGCTGGTGGCCTGGTTCTACTCGTTCACCAGCGCACTCCTCTTCCTGCTGCCGGGCGCGGCGCCGAGCTCGCCGCTTGCGCGCTTCTCGCCGGTCGTCGCAGGTGCCGGCGTGTTGCTCATGATCGCGGGCGCGGCTGCGCCCGGCGCGCAGCCCGTGCTCTCGAACTACATCCCCACCATCGATCACGGCCTCTTCCAGGCGGGGCAGCTCGCCTTCGGCGTGGCCGTCCTGCTCTCGCTGCTCGACCGCCGGCTGCTGCGGGGCGGCTCCGACGCTGGCGCCGAGGTGCCCGCCGCGGCCGCGGCCGGCCTGCGCGTGGCCGCGGCGGGGCTGCTCCTGGCTGCGCTCACGTTCGCCGTTTCGTGGCTGACCCAGACGCCGGGGCTCGCGCCCGACGCGCACTACGAGCTGCTGTTCTGGGGCCTCGGCCACGTGCTGCAGCTCGTCGTCGTGCTGGTGATGCTCTCGGTCTGGATCCTGCTGCTGACGCCCATCCTCGGCGAGGCGCCCATGAGCCTGGCTGCCGCGCGAGCGCTCTTCCTTGCGCTGCTCGTTCCCTGGCTCATCTCTCCCCTTCTCGCCCTCGACGGCACGTCGAGCCCGGCCTACCGCACGGGCCACACGCACCTCATGCAGTGGGGCCTGTTCCCTCTCGTGGGCATCTTCCTCGTGCTCTGCGGCGGCGCGCTGCGCCGCGCCTGGCGCGACGGACGCATCGATGCGCGCACGCTGGCCGAGCCGCGGATGGCGGCCTTTCTCGTGAGCGCGGGCCTCACCGTTGCCGGCTTCGTGCTCGGCGCGCTGATCCGGGGCTCGACCACGATGGTGCCCGCGCACTATCACGCCTCGGTGGGGGCCGTGACGGTCGCCTTCATGGCCGCCACGCCGCGCCTGCTCGGCGCCCTCGGCGCCGGCGTCACGAGCCCGCGCATGCGTCGCCTCGCGGGCGTGCAGCCGCTGCTCTACGGCGCCGGCATGGCGCTGTTCGCGGCGGGCTTCGCGCTGGCCGTCGCGCACGGCATGGGCCGCAAGGCTTACGGTGCCGAGCAGGCGGCGCGCACGTTCGCAGAGAGCGTCGGACTCACGGTGATGGGCCTCGGCGGCTTCGTCGCTGCGGCCGGCGGGATCGTGTTCCTGTGCGTCGCCGTCTGGGCGTGGCGCAATGGATCGGGAGTCACCGAGCGGGCCACGGCTCCGCTCGCAGTGCAAGGGGAGGTCGTTCGATG
>CAYOIG010000074.1:0-1916 GCA_964403915.1 uncultured Myxococcaceae bacterium | reverse complement strand
CATCGGCTACACGTGGGAGTACGACGCGCAGCTCTATCTCAAACGCTCGAAGTGGGCGCGACCGATGTTCGGCGACGCCACCCACCACTACGAGCGCGTCGCTTCGCTCGGGGACCTCTCCTGCAAGCGAAGCGCGCCGTGAGCCGCAGGCGAACGGAGTAAACCAAGTTGGACTTCACGTTCACCCCCGACGAAGAGGCCTTCCGCGCCGAGGTGCGCGCCTTTCTCGATGAGAACCTGCCCCGGGGCACCAACATGGCCGCTCCCGGGTTTCTGGGAGACTGGAACCGCAAGCTGCGCGAGAAGCGCTGGATCGGCTTCTCGTGGCCGAAGGAGGTCGGAGGGGGCGGCGGCACGATCATGGAGCAGGTGATCCTCAAGGAGGAGATGGCGAAGCGGAAGGCGCCGCCCCTCGGCACCTGCTTCATGGGGCTCGCCTGGGTGGGCCCGGCGATCGTGCAATACGGCACCGAGGAGCAGAAGCGCCGCTTCATTCCCGACATCCTCGACGGAAAGGTTCAGTGGTGCACCGGCTATTCGGAGCCCGGCGCCGGCTCGGATCTCGCCTCGCTCCAGTGCCGGGGCAGGCGCGAGGGCGATCACTACGTGGTGAGCGGCCAGAAGATCTGGACCTCCATCGCCATGTGGTCGAAGTGGATGATCCTGCTGGTGCGCAGCGATCCGAACGCCGCCAGCAAGCACGACGGCATCACCTGCCTGCTGGTGGAGATGAGCACGCCCGGCATCACGGTGCGGCCGATCCGGAACATGTCGGGCGGTACGATGTTCGCGGAGGTCTTCTTCGACGACGTCCCCGTGCCAGTGGAGAACAGGCTCGGCGCCGAGGGCGACGGCTGGCGCGTCACGATCAGCGCGCTGGCCAACGAGCGCTCCGGAATCGCCGAGGTGGAGGGCCTCAAACGCACGCTCGAGAGCCTCGAGGAGCTGGCGAGGCGCAGCACGCGGGGCGGGCGCCCGGCGCTCGCGGACGCCGGCCTCCGGCTGCGGCTCGCGCGGGCTGCGACGCGGATCGAGGCCATGCGCCTCGGCGGCATGCGCTTTCTCACGAAGCAGCTCCGGGGCGAGCCCCTCGGCAGCGAGACCTCCATCAACAAGCTCCACCGCGCGACGCTCGAGGTGGAGCTCGGTGAGATCGCGCTCGAGCTGGAGGGGAGCGCTGGCGCGCTCACGTCCGGCTCCGATCTGGCGGTGGACGCTGGACGCTGGCAGCGCTTCGCGCTCTCGTGGCCCGAGGTCGTGATCGGCGGCGGCACGCCGAACGTACAGAAGAACATCATCGCGGAGCGCATCCTGGGTCTGCCGCATGACTGAGCCCACCTGCGCTGCCGATCGGCGCGAGCGCATCGAGGCGCGCCTGCGTGAGGCCCTCGCGGCCGTCCACGTCGAGGTCGACGACGAATCGCAGCGCCATGCCGGCCACGAGGGAGCGCGGGGAGGGCAGAGCCACTACCGGGTCACCGTGGTGTCGCCGCGCTTCGCGGGGCTCTCGCGCGTGGCGGCGCAGCGGCTCGTCTACGCGGCGCTGGCCAACGAGCTGAGCGGCGGTCTGCACGCGCTCGCGCTGCGAACGCTCACGCCGGAGCAGTGGCGCGGGGGCGCGTGAGGCGTTCCTGCTGCGGCACGGACTGAGGCGCGGGCCGGACCGTGGCCGTCTGGCGGCTGCCGCGCGAGCTGATCTTCCCGATGCCTGCCGAGGCCGATGCCTCCGGCCTGCTCGCCGTGGGTGGCGATCTCTCCCCGGAGCGCCTCCTTCTCGCCTACGAGAACGGCATCTTCCCGTGGCCGATCGAGGGTCTGCCGCTGCCCCGGTTCTCGCCGGATCCGCGCTGGGTGATCGTGCCGGCCGAGGTCCACGTACCCCGCCGGCTCGCACGCAGCCTGCGCGCCGCGCGCTT
>CAYOIG010000073.1:0-2547 GCA_964403915.1 uncultured Myxococcaceae bacterium | reverse complement strand
GCAGAGGAGCGCGGCATCCGCCTGCAGCACCTCTCCTCCCCGGTGGGCCGGGTCGTGCCAGACGGCATCGGGGTCGGCGCGCAGCCGTCGCGTCGAGGCATCGGCCGCGAGCCATTGCTGGAGCGGCTTGCTCGTGGGCGTGTCACCAAGGTGCAGCACGGTGCCGGGCACGTTCTCTCCGGCGAAGCGCGCGTCGCGCAGGAAGGCGTCGTAGTGCGCCACGATGGGCGTTCCTTCGGTGTGAGCCCCGCTTCGGAGCTGAGAGATCGGCTCCGCAAACAGCGGCCAGCCGAGCGCGCGGGCGAGGTGCGCAGCGCCGTCCGCGAGCTCCGGGTCGCGGTCCGTCGGCCCGGCGATGATCACGCCGCGCGGCTCGGCCACGAGCTGATCGGCGAGACGCGCAACGAGCGCAGGCGGCGGCGCGAGCGCTCCGCGGACGACGCGGACGTACGGCTCCTCCAGCAGGCTGGCCGGCGCGCAGGGCGCGAGCCCCGGCCGCGCCTCCCTCGGCGGCGCGAGCGGTTCGCGGAAGGGGAGGTTGAGGTGCACGGGTCCGGCAGGCGGGCCGAGGGCGCTGGCCACCGCGCGAGCGGCGAGCGTCATCGCATACGGCGCCAGTGCGAGGCCGGGCAACGGCACCGGGGCCTCTGCGAAGAGCGTCACGTGCGACCCGAAGAGCCGGAGCTGATCGATCGTCTGTCCGGCGCCCCACTCGCGCAGCTCGGGCGGGCGGTCGGCCGTCAGCACCACGAGCGGCACGCGCGCGTAGTGCGCCTCGACCACGGCCGGCAGAAAGTTGGCCGCAGCCGTTCCCGAGGTGCAGACCAGGGCCACCGGCCTCCGCGAGGCGCGCGCGATGCCGAGACCGAAAAAGGCTGCGCAGCGCTCGTCGAGGTGCGGGTGCAGCACGAGGCCGGGTGTGCGCACGGCCGCTACCGCCAACGGTGTCGAGCGCGAGCCTGGGCACAGGCATACGTGCTCGACACCCGAGCGAGCAAGGCCACCCAGGAGCGCCGCCGCGAAGGCATGATTCTCTTGGCGCAGCGCGCCGGCTCCGTCGGCCACCCTAGATCTCCAGCAGCGCGCCGAGGCCGCTGCGCAGCTTGAGCCGGGTCTCGGCGAGCTCTGCCTCGGGTGTCGAGCCCGCCACGATGCCGGCGCCGGCATGGAGAACCGCGTCGTCGCCGCGCAGCAGCGCCGTACGCAGCGCCACGGCGAGCTCTCCCTCGCCGCCCGGCGTCATCCAGCCGACTGCGCCCGCGTACCAGCCCCGGTCTGCGCACTCGTGCTCTCTCAGCCATGCGAGCGCCGCCTCGCGGGGCGCGCCTGCAATCGCCGGGCTCGGATGCAGACGGGCGGCGAGACCCAGCAACGAGCCGTCGGCATCCGCGTGCAGCGTCCCCTCGATCGGGGTGTGGAGATGCTGGATGCCTTCGAGGCGCAGCAGCTCGGGCGCCTCGGGGGAGCGAATATGCTCACAGCAGGGCGCGAGCGCCTCCCGCAGCGCGCGCACCACGACGGCGTGCTCCTCCTGCTCCTTCTTGCTCTCGCGCAGCCGCACGCCGAGACGCGCGTCTTCTTCGGGCGTTCGCCCGCGGGCCGCCGAGCCGGCGAGCGCGCTGGTCTGGATCCGGCGACCCTCGACGTGCAGCAGCCGCTCCGGCGTTGCGGCGATGAGCGTTGCAGCGTTCGAGCCGACGGCGAAGCGGAAGCAGGCCGGATGCGCGGCGCGCAGCGTCTCGAGCACCCTTGCCGGGTCGAAGCCCCCGGGACGTGAGAGGGTGCAGGCGCGGGCCACCACGACCTTTTCGAGGGCGAGGGCGTGAATCGCCTCGAGCGCGCGCCGCACGATGGCTCGATAGCGCGCGGGCGAAGGAGTGGCGCTGGCCTCGTAGCGGAAGGAGGGTTCGTCGTCGGCCGCTGCGAGCCCGTCGGCAGCAGGAGGCGCCATGTGCCCGTGGCCGCCCTCTCCGAGGCGGGCCCGTAGTGCGCACCAGCTCCCCTCGGCCGCTGCTACGAGCGATTCTGCATCGTCGCCGGGGCGCACCAGCAGCGTGGTGACGTGAAGCGCCCGCCCCGCGCTTTGCACGAGCATCTGCTCGGGGAGCACGAAGCGCGCAGCCGGGAAGCCGCGCCAGAGCGGCCCGGAGGCGTCTGGCGAGAAGGCGAAGCCGCCGACGAGAAGAGGGCCGGCGAGACGCGGGCCCTCGCGCGGGAGCGCCTCGCCGAACAGGGCATGAACGCCAGACGCCACCTGACGGAGCCGATCGCGGCCAACACCTTCAAATGTCGAAGCCGCTCCGACCGTCGCGATGCCGAGCGCAGCACCGGGATCCTCCCAGAAGAAGCGCTCGCTGCCGGATGCGGCGGTGAACAGCGCGAGTGGCGTGATGCCGTGCGCCGGCCGCGATAGCCATGCCGGCACGGGCCGGCCTCTCCGCACGCTCTCCTGCCCGGCCGCCCGAGCGCGCGCGAGCAGCTCGCGACGCTCTCCCTCCGAGAAGCCGCTCATCCGCGGCTCCGTCTCGCGGTCACGAGCTGCGCAGT
>CAYOIG010000072.1:0-6307 GCA_964403915.1 uncultured Myxococcaceae bacterium | reverse complement strand
CGGCGCGCCGCGGCGCGTCCTCGACCGGGCGATGCGCGTCGAGCCACTCGACGATGTGCGGGAAGATGTCCACGTGAGAGTGGCTCCCCAGCACGAGATCGACGTGGCTGTAGTCGTGGGCGAAGCCCGTCTTGCGCCCGGCGACGAGGAAGGTCTTGTCGGCCGAGCCCAGACGCTCGGCCACCTGGGCGATGTCGTGCGCCGGCGTGAGGCCGTCGCGGCTGCCGGCGATCACGAGCATCGGCACGCGCACGCGTTCGAGGTGGTCGGTGAAGCTGAACAGGTCGTAGCGGTCGCTCATGCGCTTCGCAGCGTACCAGCGCGCGAACTCCCGCAGCAGCGAGCGCGACAGATCCTCGACCCCGTAGCGCATCATGAAGCGCGCGGTCTCGAGGTCGAAGTTGTCCTCGGTCCAGCCCCAGTCGCGCAGGGGGCCCGCGATGGCGGCTGCGACCGGCCCGGCGATCGGTGCGCCGAGCTTCGCGAGCATGCCCGTCGGGATTCGCGGCGGAGCGAAGCGCAGCAGCCGGCGCAGGGCGACCCAGCGATCGAGGCCGAGGTGGCCGACGCCCGTCATCCCCGGCGAGCCGAGCGTCACCGCGCCGGCCACGCTGTCGGCCGCGGGCGTCATCAGCAGGCCGTAGGCCACCATGCCGCCGAGGGAGTGGCCGACCCAGAGCACTCGCTTCCAGCCCGTCACGCGGCGCACCACGCGCAGGGCCGCCGGGGCGTCGTGCTGGACGTAGTCCTCGAAGGTCCACTGGTAGAAGATTCCCGTCGGGCCGAGACGGCGCTGCGAGCGACCCGCTCCGCGGAGCTCCATCAGCCAGACGTCGTAGCCCTCGGCGTGCAGCGCGCGTGCGACGCTGGTCTTGCCGGGACCATCCAGATTGAACCGGTTCGAGCCCATGCCGTGGCAGAGCAGGACGGGCGTGCCGTGGGCCCGGCGGGCTGGCGTATAGCGGTAGAGGGCGATGTGCCAGCCGTCACGGGTGCGGGCGCCGTAGCGGGCATCGGGGCCATTGGGCTTCGGCCAGGAGAGCAGGCGGTCGAGCATCGCAGCCATGGCGACAGTGTACGGGGAGTCGCGCGTCGCCGTCGAGGGAATCGTGCGCACGCCGCGCCTGCTCATCGGGTGCGCGGCGGCGCTCGCTATGTCGCTCCGGCATCCTACCCCGGGGAGGCGAGAGCGATGGGCGTGCAGGCCACGGAAGATCGGCGTCTCGCCCACGTAACGGTGCTGGGCGGAGAGCGAGGCGGAAAGTACCCGCACGGCAACTCCGTCCTCGTCGAGGGACGCGCGGAGACCGTGCTGATCGATCCCTCGCTGGCCGTCGTGCCGAGGGTCGCCGGCCTGCCCCGTGTCGATCGCGTGCTGGGCAGCCACTGCCACGAGGACCACATCGCCGGCAACTTCCTCTTCCCCGAAGCGAGCTGGCATCTGCACGGTCTCGACCGCCCCGGCCTTCTCTCTCTTGATGGCATGATGGCGATCTACGGCTACCCGGAGGCCATGCTCGCGCCCTTTCGCAAGGCCGTCGTCGATCAGTTCCACTTCACGCCGCGCGCGGACGTCGTTGCCTTCGCGCACGGTGACGTCTTCGACCTCGGCGGCGTTCGCCTGCGCGTGATCCACGCGCCTGGGCACACGCGCGGGCACTCGTTCTTTCACGTCGAGCCCGACGACGTGCTCTACCTCGGCGACGTCGATCTCTCGACCTTCGGGCCTTATTATGGCGACGCCTGGTCCGATCTCGAGAGCTTCGAGCGCACGCTCGAGATGGCACGCAGCCTCGAAGCCCGCTGGTACGTGACCTTCCATCACGTGGGCGTGCTCGAGAGTCGTGCCGAGTTTCTCGAGCGTCTCGGTCGCTTCGCCGGCGTGATCGGGCGGCGCGAGGAGCGGCTGCTCGGCTTTCTCTCCGAGCCCCGGAGCCTCGACGACATCGTTCGACACCGCTTCGTGTACCGCACCCAGGACGCCATCCCCTGGGCCGACCCCGTCGAGCGCCGGAGCATGGAGCAGCACGTGGCGAGGCTGCTGAAGGCGGGGCGGGTGGAGGAGGTCGAGGCGGGGCGGTTCCGGGCGGTCGGGTAGGGGAAATGGCCAGCCGCGTGAGGGAGTGTCATCGCACCGCGGGTGGCAGCGAAGATCTCGATCGTTCCCCTGCGGTCGTTCCGGTGCCAGATCCGATCGCCGCGAGGCGAAAGCGCGCGAATACCGCGGGATGGTCGCTGAGCGGGGTGCCGCCTTGCGCGCCCTCAGGATTCTGCACGAAGGCCCGCTCCTCCCCGGCGACGAGGAGCGCGAGTGAGACGTCCGCGCCATCGCGGTAGAGAATCCAGTCGAGCCGCTTCTCCCAGCGCGAGCCGTCGCTCGGCCGCGCGCCCGCGTCGCGCAGGCCGAGGGCGCTGGCGAAACGCTCCACGACGGCCCGCTGCCGCACGTCGTCGTAGGGGAGGTTGAGGTCGCCGCCGAGGATTACCGCGCGTCCCGCGCTTCGCTCCGCCATGAAGCCGCGCAGCCTCTCGAGCTGCTGCTCGCGCACGGCAAGGTCGTCCTCTCCGTCGCCCGCCTCGAGGTGCGTGTCGTAGACGTCGACCTCCGCGCCGGATGCGAGGCGCAGCCGCGCGAAGAGGAAGCCCTTCGTGGCCCAGCAATCGTTGGCACCGAGCAGCCAGTCGGCGCAGAGACCGTAGGGCACGGCCTCGACGTCGAGCACGCGCTCGCGCGGAAGCGAGGCAAAGACGCTGAGCCCGGAACCGCAGCCGCCGCAGAAGAAGGAGAAGCCGGCGAGGAGCACGGCGCGGGGGCCGTTGCCCCGGAGCTGCGTCGCGTGGCCGGCGCTCGCCGCCAGCAGCGCGTGATGGCTCCAGTCCTCCTGCACCAGCGCCACGTCGTAGAGAGCGAGCCGGGGGCCGATGGCCCGCATGCGCGCCTCGGGATCGTCGCGCGTGATCCACGCCGGCAGGCCGTGCACGTTGTACGAAACGACCGCGAGCTCGTCGGCCCGCCCCGGGGCGGCGAGCAGCAGCAGGAGAAGGCCGGCCGCGGCGCGCGCCAAACGCAGCCTATACCTCGAGCTCGAGAATCGCGCGGCCCGCCATGCGCCCGGTCAGGCGCGAGAAGAAGTCCGCCGCCGCCATCTGCCAGCCGTACTTCCGGTGCAGCGCCGCATAGGCGGCCTCGATCGTCGCGGGATCGGTGACGATGCGGCCGCTCCCCGGCATCCACGTGCCGTGCACGCGGCCCCGAACGCTGCACGCTGCGACACGGATCTCCGGGAAGTTCCGCAGCCGCTTCACCTTGCCCGCCTTGCCCTCGCTGAAGACGTAGAGCCGCCCTTTGCTCGCGGCGAACCACACGGGCGTCTCCACCATGCGGCCGTCGCGCCGCTTCGTTGCAAGACTCAGGTAGGACTCGCGGTCGAGGCGGGCGATTGCACTGTCGTCCATGAGATCCTCCGCGGCCCGTCTAGCGCCAGGCGAAGACGGGCTGCTCGAAGTGTGCCACGCGGGTGGCCCGGCCGTGCAGGCCCACCTCGCGAAGCTGATACAGCACGGCCGCGGTTGGCGCGTGGATGTGGGTGCCGAGCATCGGGATCGAGATCACGGGCTGCTCGCTCTCGGGGATGTAGCGGATGCCGGGAACGTCCGGCCCTTCGAGCTCGGCCAGCGGCACGCGGTGCGCGGAGGCCACCTCGCGCGGGCTGGGTGAGAGGGTCGCGGGCTGCGGGCAGGCGACGACCACGGGCGTGATCACGTAGCCCGAGCGCGTCGGGTAGTCGTCGAGGCAGCCGAGCACGCTCTCGGGCGGAAGGGAGAGGCCGAGCTCCTCCTCCAGCTCGCGCAGGGCGGCATCCTCGGACGTCTCGCCGGGGTCGACGCGTCCGCCCGGAAGCGCCCACTGGCCGCCGTGGGCACGCAGCCGCGGCGCCCGGCGCGTGATCACGAAGCAGGAGCGGCCCGTTTCGTCGGGGAGCAGCACCAGCGCCACCGCAGCATGACTTCGTCCCTCGAGCGGCAGCGATCTACGCTCGAAGGTGTAGAGATGGGCTCGCACGCGGCCTTCGAGGGCGTGCACAGGCTCCACCGGGGCGGCATGGGACGAGATCAAGGGGGCTCCGTGGCTGCGCGGCCGCGCCATCCGGTAAGATGCCGCTCCCCGGTGCGGAGAGCCAGCATGAGCCTTCCTTCCCACGTCCAGCGTCGGCGGCTGCGCCTGCCGGAGAACGGCGTCGAGATCGCGCTCCTCGACTGGGGAGGCGCGGGTCCTCTCGCACTGCTGCATCATGCCAACGGCTTCTGCGCCGCCACGTGGGGCCTCGTGGCCGAAGCGCTGCATCCGCACTACCGCGTCGTGGCGATGGATGCGCGCGGACACGGCGACTCCTCGTGCCCGGAAGGCGAAGAGGCCTTCCGCTGGGACCGCTTTCCCGAAGACATCCTCTCCGTGGCGGGCGCGCTCGCGCCCGGTTCGCGCGTGGCCCTCGGCCTCGGCCACTCTTTCGGAGGCACTTCCATTCTCGCGGCGGCGTCGCGCGCGCCAGACCTCTTCGAGCGCGTGGTGCTGGTCGACCCGGTCGTGATGCCGCCGCCCAGCGCCGCGCTGCCCGAGGCGGCGCGCGGTCACGGCCGCCAGCTCGCCGAGAAGTCGCGCCGGCGGCGCTCCGTCTTCGCATCGCGCGCCGAGGCCCGCGAGGCCTGGCTCGCCCGCGACTTCTTCTCGGCCTGGGATCCGCGTGCGCTCGACCTCTACGTCGAGGAAGGCCTGCGCATGCGCGCGGACGGGCAGGTCGAGCTCAAGTGCGCGCCCGAGGTGGAGGCGAGGATCTTCGAGGCGAGCGGTGCCTTCGACCTTCTCGCGCTCGCACCGGCCGTGAAGGCGCCGGTGCTCGTTCTCTGGGCTGCCCGCAACAGCTTCCCGCGCTTTCTCCACGAGACGCTCGTGAAGCGCATGCAGCGGGCACGCCTCGAGGACGTGGACGCCGGACATCTCCTCCCGATGGAGCGCCCGGAGCTGGTGTCGGAGGCCGTGCTGCGCTTCGCGAAGGAGCCGCAGTAGCCGGCGATCTCACTGCTCGACGTCGTAGCCCCGCTTCGTCCAGCCAGCCCAGCCCTCGGCCATCGAGACCACGCGCGTGAAGCCCATCTGCTGGAGGGTTACCGCCGCGAGAGCGCTGCGGTTGCCGCCGCCGCAGTAGAGCACGAGCTTCTTGCTGCGATCCCCGAGCCAGAGGTCACGCTTGGGATGCGCGAGGTCGGCTTTCACTTCGAGGAAGCCGCGCGGCGCGGCGTGCGCGCCCGGGATGCGCCCCGCAGAAAACTCATCGGGCTCGCGCACGTCGAGGAAGTGCCAGCCTTCGTGGCCGGGCGCATCCAGCAGGCGCTTCGCCTCCTCGGGTGTGATCTCCTCGATCTGCGCCACGGCCTCGTTCACGAAATCGCTGAGCGTCTTCGCCATGCGCCCTATATTGCCACAATGTTCGCGCGCCGCGCAGGCTGGGATCTCGGGCAGGACGACCTCGCAAGTCGCATCGCGCGGCGGCGCGCAGAAGGGCTCGCCGTCCTCGATCTCACGGAATCGAATCCCACGCGCTGCGGCCTCCCCGTCGCCGGGGAGCAGATCTCGGCCGCGCTCTCCCGCGTGGCGCAGGATCCCCGCTGCGCGGTCTACACACCCGACCCCCGCGGTGAGCGTTCGGCGCGCGAGGCGGTCGCCGCCCATCACACGGCGCAAGGCGCCTTGCTGGCGGCCGATTCCATCGTTCTCACGGCCGGCACCAGCGAGGGCTACGCGCATCTGTTTCGCCTGCTGGCCGACCCGGGCGATCGCGTGCTGGTGCCGAGCCCGAGCTACCCCCTGTTCGGTCTGCTCGCCGGCCTCGAGGGCGTCGAGGTCGACCCGTATCCGCTGCGCCTCCTCGACGGGCGCTGGCGCATCGATCTCGGCGCCGTGCGCGCTGCCGTCGGGTCACACACGCGCGCGCTGCTGCTGGTGCACCCGAACAATCCGACGGGGTCGCTCACGAGTGCGGCCGAAGCGTCGGCGCTGCGCCACTTGTGCCGCTCCCACGGCATCGCGCTGATCTGCGACGAGGTCTTCGCCGACTACCGCAGCTCGTCGGCCGCAGCGGACGCGCCGTGCACGCTGCTCCCGGGCGCGGAGGAGGCCGAGGAAGGCCCCCTCGTCTTCGTGCTCTCGGGCGCGTCGAAGCTGCTGGGCCTGCCGCAGCTCAAGGTCGGCTGGATCGCAGCGGGCGGGCCCGCGCGCGTGCGCGAGGAGGCGCTCGCCCGCCTCGAGGTG
>CAYOIG010000071.1:0-4553 GCA_964403915.1 uncultured Myxococcaceae bacterium | reverse complement strand
CTCCCGGTGCAGCTCCATCGGATCGCGCTCGAGCGCCTCGAGCACGTGCTCCCACTTCGCCAGTACGTCCTTCGTGACGGGATCGAGGGTCTTCCCGGTAACGTACTTCTGGGCCATCTCGAGATACTCGCGCTGGATCTGGACGGCCGAGAGCTTCTTTCCGTTCTCGAGCTGAAGCTCGCGCCGGCAGCTCGGATCGTGAGAAACCTCCTTGATGGCCCGCACCGGATCGCGGAGCGCCAGGTCACGACGCAGCGCGCCATCCTCGATCATCGAGAGCAGCAGGGCCGTAGCGCCACTTCGCAGGTAGATCGTGTACTCGCTCATGTTCGAGTCGCCCACGATCACGTGCAGCCGCCGGTATTTTTCGCGGTCGGCATGGGGCTCGTCGCGCGTGTTGATGATCGGGCGCTTCACCATGGTGTCGAGCGCCACCTCGGTTTCGAAGAAGTCGGCCCGCTGCGTGAGCTGGTAGCGGCACGGATGGGCCCGGTTCTCGCTCCCGACCTTCCCGGCTCCGGTGTAGACCTGGCGCGTCACCAGGAACGTCATCAGATGCTCCACGATCTGCTTGAAGGACGTGCGGCGGTCCATCAGGTAGTTCTCGTGGCAGCCGTAGCTGTTCCCTTTGCGATCGCTGTTGTTCTTGTAGAGCAGAATCTCCGTCCCGGGCGGCAGGAGCTGCGTCGCCTCGCGGCGTGACAGCTCCACGATGCGCTCGCCCGCCTTCTCGTGCATCACGAGATCGCGGACGTTCGTCACCTCGGGGCAGGAGTACTCGGGGTGTGCGTGGTCGACGTAGTAACGCGCCCCATTCACCAGGGTCTTGTTGCGGGCGATGTTCTCCTGCTGGTTCGGCGTGTACTTCTCGCCGTCCACCTGGAAGCCCCGCGCGTCGGCAAGGGGATTCTCCTGGTCGTAGTCCCAGAGAATCCGTCCAGGGTGGTCCTCCCGGTAGGCGTTCACCAGCAGGACGCAGCTCGAGATGGGATCGAAGTCGCGATCGTTCTTGACCGTGATCCCGTACTCGATCTCCGTTCCCATCACCTTGGGAATCGCCATCCATCCCCCGCGCTATCGGCCGCCGCAGCGTCTCACAGATATTGACCCGCCGAGACGTTCTCGATCGAGCGCTCGTTCCGGTTGATGCCCGTCATGAGCGTGCGCACGTTGATGATGCGCTCCCCCTTGCGACCCGAGATCCGCGCCCAGTCGTCGGGATTGGTGGTGTTCGGGAGATCCTCGTTCTCCTTGAACTCCTGGCGCACGGCTTCGAGCAGGTCCGAGAGCTTGATGCCCCGCTCGCCGTCGCCGATCAGCCTCTTCACCGCCTTGGTCTTCGCGCGGGCCACGATGTTCTCGATCATGGCGCCGCTCGAGAAGTCCTTGAAGAAGAAGATCTCGCGCTCGCCCTTGGCGTACGTCACCTCGAGGAACTTGTTCTCCTCGTTCGTCGAGTACATCTCACTGATCGTGTCCTCGATCATTCCCGCCGTGAGCGCGGCCGGATCGGTGCCGTACTTCACCATGGCCTCTCCGTGGAACGGCAGATCGGTGGTGAGGTACTTGGAGAAGATCTCCTTGGCCGCGGCCGCGTCGGGACGGTGCACCTTGATCTTCAGGTCGAGGCGCCCCGGGCGCAGCACGGCCGGGTCGATCAGATCCTGGCGGTTGCTGGCGCCGATCACGATCACGTTCTTGAGCGACTCGACGCCGTCGATCTCCGACAGGAACTGTGCCACCACGGTGGCCTCCATGTCGGAGCTGATGCCCGAGCCACGCATGCGGAACAGCGAGTCCATCTCGTCGAAGAAGATCACGACGGGGACGTCCTCGCTCGCCTTCTCGCGCGCCTTCTTGAAGACCTCCCGGATCTTGTGCTCCGTCTCGCCGACGTACTTGTTGAGAAGCTCGGGCCCCTTCACGTTCAGGAAGTAGGCCGGTGTGGCGCGACCGGTGCGCTTCTCGATGCTCTTGGCGAGGCTGTTCGCGACGGCCTTCGCGATCAGCGTCTTGCCGCAGCCCGGCGGCCCGTAGAGCAGAATGCCCTTGGGCGGCGAGAGCTTGTGCTCCAGGAAAACCTCGGGGTGGATGTACGGCAGCTCGATCGAGTCGCGCAGGATCTGGATCTGCTCCCCCAGCCCACCGATCTTGTCGTAGGTGACGTCCGGGATCTCCTCGAGCACGACTTCTTCGACGGTCGACTTCGGCAGCTTCTCGAAGGCGAAGTTGGTGCGCGGATCGAGGAGGATGTTGTCACCGGCCTTGAGCTTCTCGCGCCGCAGCGGCGTCGCGAGCGTGATCACCTTCTCCTCGTCCGTGTGACCGAGGACGATGGCGCGGTTGTCGGCGAGGAAATCGACGATGTGGCCGATCTCGCCCCGCGCCGTGTAGCCCGCGGGCTCGACGACGTTGAAGGCCTCGTTCAGCACCACGAGCTGGCCTTCCTCGAGCTGGAAGGCGTCGATGTTCGGATGGACGTTCACGCGCATGGGCTTGCCATCCACGAGAATCTCGACCGTTCCATCCTTGTTGCCGCGCGTGAAGATGCCGTAGGTGTTGGGCGGCGCGCAGAGCTTGTCGACCTCTTCCTTCAGGAGCTCGATCTGCTGCTTCGCCTCCTGGAGCACGTGCACGAGCTTCTCGTTCTGGCGCTCCGCGTCGCCCGCCTGCTGGCGCGCCAGCTCGTGGCGGCGGCGCAGCGCGTCGAACTCCGCGAGCACGCGATCGAGGCGGCGGCGGAACTCCGCCGAGTCTCCGCCGAAGAAACGGATCGCATCCTGCAGGTCTTCGATCTCGTCGCGGTAGGCCTGCTGCGGCTCGCGATCCGAGTCTCCTTCGCTGCCCGGACGCGAACCCGGCGACGAGATGCGTCGCATCACGTCCCGCACGAAGCCACGCCTGCCCTGCCCCGAACCGGAATCGAACTCGCTCATCCAGCGCTCTCCTCGACCCCCGGCGCACCGCCGAGCCTGAAGCGAACCCTGCCGGAAGCTACTGCAAGGCCTGTGCCGCACCGTTGCACGCACCGGGCGCGCGCTGCCAGGAGGGCGTGCGATCGGCGCGCGGCCCTCTCGCGGGCCCGCTCCGTGGCCCCACCGCAGCCTGCACCGGACGCCGTGCGCACCGCACCGCAGCGCCCCGGCTGCGCTGCGCAGGACGCTCCCAAGCTCAGCGTAGGAAGCTCGGCGCTCTGTCCACGTTCACCTGGACGGCTGCTGTGCTCACTCACGGCGCTCCGCCCCCGGGGCCTGTTCATCGATCTGCGGAAGACGTCGAACCCTTCGGATTTTCGAGCGTTTTCACTCTCTGAACCTATCCGACTTCCCCCCGGTGTCAAGCAGCTCCGGCGGGCAGGCTCGCCACTGCGCGCAGCGGCAGCACACGCGCAGCGAAGCGCCGCAGCAGGGCGGCCTGCCACGGTCTCTCGCCCTCGGGGGATGCCCCGGGCTGCGGCTCCCGGCACGTCGCCGGGCGCCATGCCGACCTGCTGGCGCCTTGCCGGCTCGCTGCGCGCCGGGTGCCGCCTCGAGTTGCGAGCCTGCCGAAGAGGCGCAGTCATTTTGACGCTCCCGTCACGACGCCACCGCTCCCCGCCGGGCATGCGCTACGCCGGACTCTGCGTGGTGTGGCAAGCCCTGGAAGCGGAGTGTCCCGTTTGGGGACCGCGCCACCGCCACGCCCGGTAGGTGCTCACGGCGCGGCGACCGGCACCTCGACCACACGCACGCCCTCGGGGGGTGAGAACCGGAACAGGTCTTCGCCGAGGCCCGTGTTCGTGCGCACGTCCTCGAAGCGGACGCGCGTCACGTTGCCCACCAGATCGAAGACCGCCGTCTCCTTCACTTCGCCGGTCGCCGCGTCCACGCGGATCTCGAGCTTCTCGTAGGCCGCCGCCTTGCGCGGAACCAGGCCGAGGCGAGCCTCTTCCGGCGTACACGAGAGCGCTCCCACCTTGAAATCCCGCGCCATTTCGCCGTGCCCGAGCAGGAATTGAAGCGCTGCCCCCGACAGGAAGCCCTGACCCGAACGCAGTCGCTGTGCCTCTTTCTCGGCCGGGTCGTAGATCCACAGCTCCTCCCCGTCGGTCACCACCAGACTCGGCTCGGGCTGCTCGTAGGACCAGCGCATCTTTCCGGGCTTCGCGAAGCTCACCTCGCCGGCGGAGGGAGCGCCCGCCACTGCGCCCTGCACGCCCAGCGAAACCACCTCCGAAACCTGCGAGAAGCGCGCCGTGAGATCGCGCACGGCTTCGTAGTGGTATTGCACCTTGCGCGCGATTGCCGCGGCGCAGTCCTTGCTGCCGTCTTTCGGCGCGGCCGGTGCGGGCAGCGCCAGCAGCCCGCTGCCGGAAAGAACGATCCCCGCAACGAGCCAATGCCGCATTTCTTCTCGGACGCGCCGGAGGCGGCCGCTATTCGGCGTCGAGGGCTCTCGCGTAGACCTCACGGGGCTTGGTTCCTTCCTGGGGTCCGATGATCCCGTCGAGCTCCATCTGCTCGATCATCCGGGCCGCGCGGTTGTAGCCCACCTTGAGGCGTCGCTGAATGTAG
>CAYOIG010000070.1:0-1563 GCA_964403915.1 uncultured Myxococcaceae bacterium | reverse complement strand
TCGTTGCGGAAGGAGAGCTGTTGCCCGAGCGTCGAGGCGCCGCGCTCGAACGCGAGCGTCCCCATGGCGACACGCCAGCCGTCTCCCGGCGCTCCCACGACGTTCTCGGCCGCCGTTCGTGCGCCGTCGAAGAAGACCTCGCTGAATTCGGAATCGCCCGTGATCTGCACGATCGGCCGGATCTCGACGCCGGGCTGCCGCATGGGAATCAGCAGGTAGGACAGTCCACGATGGCGCTGGCTCGCCGGCTCCGTGCGACACAGCACGAAGCACCAGTCGGACCACTGCGCCCAGCTCGTCCAGACCTTCTGGCCCTCGATGATCCACTCGCCGCCTTCGAGCCGTGCGCGGGTCTGCACGTTCGCGAGATCGGAGCCCGCATTCGGCTCCGAATAGCCCTGGCACCAGATCTCCTCGCCGCTCACGATCGGCGGCAGGAAGCGGCGCTTCTGCGCCTCGCTGCCGAAGGCGATCAGCGTCGGGCCGAGCAGCCCTTCGCCGATGTGTCCGAGACGGCCGGGGCCGCCTGCTCGAGCGTACTCCTCGTGAAAGATCACCTGCTGTGCGAGTGATGCGCCGCGGCCGCCGTTCTCGCGAGGCCAGCCGAGACACGACCAGCCCGCCTCGCCGAGGGCACGCTCCCACGCCCGCCGCTCCTCGACCCTCGCGTGGGCGTCACCGGAGCCGCCGCAGCCGCGCACCGCAGCGAAGGCGCCGCCAAGACGCTCTTCGAGCCAGGCCGCGACTTCGCGACGGAAGGCCTCATCCTCGTCGCCGAAGCGAAGGTGCATCGAAACTCGGTCCCCGGATTCGTCGCCGCAGATTATGATACGATACGGCTCGTATGCAAGGACGCCCCGACCCCCTGGCGGCCACCACGCTCCCGCGCCTGGTGCAGGCGGCCGCGGCGCGTTTCGGGGACACCGCTGCCATCGAGGATGGCGCGCAGCGGCTGAGCTTCGCCGGTCTCGACGACGCCGGCCTCGACGCCACGCGCGCCCTGCTCGCCTGCGGCATCGAGCGCGGCGATCGTGTCGCGATCTGGGCGCCGAACGTGGCCGAGTGGATCGTTGCCGCCGTCGGGCTGCACGCAGCGGGCGCTGCCTTGGTGCCGCTCAACACGCGCTTCAAGGGCGCCGAGGCGGCGTACGTGCTGCGCAGAAGTGGCGCCCGCATCCTGTTCACGGTCGGCGAGTTTCTCGGCACGCGTTATCCGGAGCTGCTCGCGGGCGAGCCGCTGCCAGCGCTCGAGCGCATCGTCACGCTGCGTGGCGAGGCCCACGGAGCGACACCCTGGGCGGAGTTTCTCGCCCTCGGCGACCGCGTGCGCCTGGAGCGAGCGCGAGCGCGGGCCGAGGCCGTCTCGCCCACCGATCTCTCCGACCTTCTCTTCACTTCCGGGACCACCGGGAAGCCCAAGGGGGTGATGGCGACCCATGCGCAGAGCCTGCGGACTTTCGTGTCGTGGAGCGGCATCGTCGGGCTGCAGGAGGGCGACCGCTATCTGGTCGTCAATCCCTTCTTCCATTCCTTCGGCTACAAGGCGGGCTGGATGTCGGCGCT
>CAYOIG010000069.1:0-1715 GCA_964403915.1 uncultured Myxococcaceae bacterium | reverse complement strand
GGAGACGCGGAGCGAGAGGGCATCTCCCGGCGCGAGGAAGCCCTCCCAGGGCAGGCGTGCCGCATGCCGGCGCAGGTCGTCGAAGCCGGTGGCCCGGAAGCTCCCCACACGCAGCAGGATGCGACCGGCGCTTCGCAGCTCGAGGTTCGCCCGCCAGAGATCTTCGTGCGTGCCCTCGAACTCGACACCGCCGGACGTAACGGCTGCGACCCGGATGCCGAGCTGCGCGAGCTCGCCCGCCGTCACGGTCTCGAGCCCGGGTGCGGTGACGGCGAAGAACGAGAGCGACATGGCGGAGAAGGGCTCGCCGCCGGGCCCGGGGCCGGGCGGCATGCCATCACGGTCGCAGCGGGCCTGCGAGCTCGAAGCTCACCTCGACCTCTCCCCGGACGTGGAGCTGCGGCGGGAGCACCTGCGTCGGCTCGGCATCTCGCGCCAGCGCCTTCATCTCCATCGCCCGCTCCGGCCGCGGCATCGCCGCGCCGAGCTCGCGCACGGAGAGGACGGGCCCGAGGGTGAGGCCGAGGCCCTCCGCCATGGCGCGCGCACGCACGCGGGCATCCCCGGCCGCGAGGCGCAGGGCGGTCGCCTGTGCCTGCGCCGGATCGGCGAGCTCGAACTGGGCCGCGTCGACCGAGACGTCGGCGGCGAGCGTCACGGCATCGAGCAGCACGCCGACGTCCTGCGTGCGCGCGGTGACGGCGCGCAGACGATGCTCGGCCGCGTAGCCGGTGATCCGCGGCGGCTTGCCCTGCTCGTAGGCATGGACGGGCTGCAGGCTGGTGCTCGCCGTTTCGGCCCGGTCGCCGAGGCCGAGCCTTCCCCGGAGCGCCTCCAGCACCTGCGCGCTGCGGGCGGCTGCCGATTTCGCGGCCTCGCCCGCACTCTTGCCCTCGGCCCGAACCGCCAGCACGACGACCGCCCGATCGGGCGCGACGTCGATCTCGGCGCGCCCGAGGGCCGTCACGCGCCGGGGGCCGCCGGCCGGCCCGGGCTCCTCGGCGCGCGCGTCGGCGGCCAGCATCGTCACGGCGACGAGGATTCCTGCCGCCCTTCGTACCGGCTCCCTCACGCTGACTCCTTCTCGCGCGAGAGGTGGCGCGCGGAGCCGAGCGTAGCGCCCGCGCCTCGACCGCGGAGAGCCGGCGTGCGAGCGTCCCGGTGCGTTCCACCGCCGCACATTCGCGGCTTCCGGAACCCGAGGAGGGTCGATGTCCCCCCGCAACCTTCGTCTCGTGCTCTGCGTGGCCGTCGTGCTCGCCGGCCTTGCCTGCACCCAGGAAACTCAGAACGAGCTGGGCCGTGCCGTCCAGAACTGGACCGGCACCAACGGGGTGCTGGACGTCTTCGCTGCCGACAAGCTCGTCAAGCGCTTCATCCAGGTCGACAAGCTCAGCACGGCCTACGGGACGCAGGACGAGTCGCCCCGCCCGTACCGCTATGGCTACGGCGTCCTCGACGAGAACCAGAACTACCTGGCGGACCCGGGAGAGAAGAAGGTCTACTTCGAGGTCAGCGACTACTCGACCTCCTACGTCTTCTACGAGAACCCTCTGTGACGCTTCGCCCCGCCTGAGTCGCCCGGCCACGCGCCCCTACGACTGCGGCAGCCCGCCGGCAATTCCTGCTGCATCCTCGCCCCGAATCGGCGTATAAATGCGCCGGGGGAATTCGCGCCATGATGCGAGGATCTCGGATGCGTGTGTCTTCGAGCC
>CAYOIG010000068.1:0-2445 GCA_964403915.1 uncultured Myxococcaceae bacterium | reverse complement strand
CTCGCTCCTGGTGGGCGGCATCGGTATCATGAACATCATGTTGGTGACGGTGACCGAGCGGACCCGCGACATCGGCATCCGCCTCGCGCTCGGCGCTGGCCGGCGGGACATCCTGCTCCGGTTCCTGCTGGAGGCGGGAATCCTGAGCTTTGCCGGAGGCATCGCCGGCGTGGCGATCGGCGCCTTGCTGCCGTGGTACGTAGGCCTGCTCTGCGACGTAGCGGTTCCGGTCTCGATCCTGAGCGTGGCCGTCGCATTCACGGTCTCGGTGACGGTGGGGCTGTTCTTTGGCCTGTATCCCGCGCGCACGGCCGCGAACATGAACATCGTGGACGCCCTCGGGTACGAATGAGCGAGGGCTGCGGGGAGCTTCCCCCGGCCGCCTTGAGAGGTTGGGCTGCGCCCTGTAGTCTCGGCGCCCGAGGGCGCTGGACGTCTCGAAGAAGAATTCGGGAATCCGCCGTCACCATGCCGAGAGGGGGGCGCAGTCGATGGCACGCACGGAGCGCGACCAGGGGAAGATCAAGATCGCGATCGCGGGCGTGGGCAACTGCGCGAGCTCGTTGCTGCAGGGGATCGAGCACTACGGTCGGCCCGAGGCGCGGGACGGCGTCGGGCTCATGCACCTGTCGATGGGGGGCTACACGCCGGGATCGGTGGAGGTGGTGGCCGCCTTCGATGTGGACCGGCGCAAGGTCGGTCGGCCGCTGCACGAGGCGGCATTCGCGGCGCCGAACTGCACGACGGTGATCGGCACGGCGCTGCGAGAGAGCCCGGTGATCGTACAGATGGGTCCGGTGCACGACGGCGTGGCACCGCACATGGCGGACTACCCGGAGGAGCAGGCGTTCCGGGTCGCGGACGAGCCGGCGGTGGACGTGGCGAGAGTGCTGGCGGAGAGCGGGGCGCAGATCCTGGTCTCGTACCTGCCGGTGGGCTCCCAGAAGGCGGTGTCGGCCTACGCGGAAGCCTGCCTTTCGACCGGGGTGTCGCTGGTCAACTGCGTGCCGGTGTTCATCGTGTCGGATCCGGCCTGGGGCGACCGTTTCCGCGCTGCGGGGATTCCGTGCGCGGGCGACGACATCAAGAGCCAGCTCGGCGCGACGATCCTGCACCGCACACTGGCGCGGCTCTTCGTGGACCGCGGTGTGCGGATCGACCGGACGTACCAGCTCAACACCGGCGGGAACACGGACTTCCTCAACATGCTGTCGCGGGAGCGACTCGCGTCGAAGAAGGTCTCGAAGACGGAGGCGGTGACGAGCCAGCTTCCGTACGACGCGGGAGCGGGCAACGTGCACATCGGTCCGAGCGACTACGTGCCGTGGCAGAAGGACAACAAGATCTGCTTCCTGCGGATCGAAGGGCACGGGTTCGGAGGGGTGCCGATCGAGCTCGAGGCGCGGCTCTCCGTGCAGGACTCTCCGAACTCGGCGGGGATCGTGATCGACGTGCTGCGCTACGTGCAGGTGGCGCGCGACCGAGGGCTGGCGGGGCCGCTACTGCCGATCTCGGCCTACACGATGAAGCATCCGCCGCTGCAGATGCCCGACATCGAGGCCGCCGAGCGCATTGCAGCGTTTCTCGCGGAGACGCCGTAAGGACGCGCCTAGAAGTCGTCTATCGGGTTGCCCGAAGGGCAGTCGCCGTCGGCAGTTCCGAGGCACGGCGGCTGAGACTGGCGCGTCTCGGCATCTGCAGCAGAGGGGGACGGCGGCGGGCCTCCGCCCGAAGCGCAGGCGATGGCGGCCAGCAGGACGGCGGCGGCAAACAGGGCCTTCACGAAACCTCCCGAGGCTCCCGCAGCATGCGGGCAGCGCACAGGCTACCGGGCGGTGCGCGTGCCTTCCACTTAACTCTCCGTCTCACAACGAAAAACGGTCGGCTCAGGGGTTGCCGGGGGGCTTCCCGCACGGGTAGACTGCCGCTGCCTTGGAGGGCTCTGGGTGGGGGAGCGGGACGTCGCCGCCGCCGCCGGAGCGCGCTCCGCCGCGGAGGGCAGCGAGTGCCGAAGGCCGATGTGACCCGATTGCGTTCCCGCCAGTCCCTGCTGCCGTGGATGTCGAGCCTGCTTCTCGGGCTTCTCCTCGGCGCTGCCGCCCACGCCGCCGAGCCCGCTGCGGCCGCCGTGCCGACACGCAGCAGCGTCGCGGTGGCGGTCTTCCCCTTCCGCGTGAACAGCGCTCGGCCGCTCGACCATCTCGAGCGATCACTCCCCGATCTGCTGCGGGCGAAGCTCGACGCCACGGGCCGCGTGAGCGTCCGGGATCCGGCCCTGGTGCGCGAGCGAGCGGGAAGCCGCGTGACGGCCGACCCCACCGACACGACCGTCCGGACCGTCTCCGACGAGCTCGGCGTTCGTTACGGCGTCACCGGGAGCCTGACCGAGCTCGCGGGGCGCTTCAGCCTCGACGCCCGCATCGTGGCGACGCAGCCCGGCGTGGC